>CALAPG010000075.1 GCA_937889485.1 uncultured Moraxella sp.
ACCATAAACACAAAATTGATGCGCCATCGGGCACTGCTTATATGATGGCTGAAGCAGTTGCCAAAGGACGCGGTCAAAACTTAAAAGACGTGGCAATTTATGGCCGCGAAGGTCAAACTGGGGCACGCAAAGCAGGTGAGATTGGTATCCATGCCATTCGCGGTGGCGAGATTGTCGGCGACCATACGGTGATGTTTATCGCTGATGGCGAGATGGTTGAAATCACCCATAAAGCGCGTGAGCGCATGACCTTTGCCGCAGGTGCGGTGCGTGCTGCGGTGTGGGTCAATGAGCAGCAAACAGGACAGTTTGATATGCAAGATGTGCTTGGGCTTAAAGACTAAATTAACGCATATGGGTTCGATGCTTACTAGATAAGACTAATGTATTGAAGGAAACAATAATGGGCGAAACAGCAAATATCACCAAATTACCCCCATTTGGTGATTTACTAAATTCAGGGATTCAAACGCTAAAGAATCTTAGTGGGCGTAGCAGTATTAGTCAAAACTTATTTTTTCGTGAGTTTGATAAGGTTTCCCAATTAAGTGACGATCAAAAAAGTATTAGCTACTTAAGCCAATTTGACATTCAAAATGAATATGAGGAAGGGACACCTTGTTACGAGCCACTGACTAATTTGATATTAATGTGCTTATCTGCCATGGGTGTTATAAAAGAGAACTGTTTTAGTTTGCAGCCAAATATTGGTAAAGAGTTTGCAAGCTTAATTACCTTTGACGAAAAAGTAACCATAAAAAATCTTGTTAGGATAGATCCACTTGGCAAGATATTTTTTTGGTTAGCCAATGAAAATTTTTCACAATATCTTATGAAAGGTATCCCAAATAATGATTATATCGCAAACTTAAAACGCTTTGATGAAAAGTCTTTTCAAGATCTTAAAAAAGTTAATCAAATGGCGTATGGCAAACGTGGCGACCCATTGATTAACTATTTTATCAATGAGACAACGCGCCGCACGTCATTATTTATGAATAACTATCAAGATGCCATGGTCAGTGATGGTAATGTAAAAGTTACCCCAGATATGATATTGACCCAACTTGATAATTTAACACCATTACAATTTGAATGGTTTTGCCTGAAATTGGTAGAGCGTTCACTAGAGAATGAAAGTCCAGAAAGTAACTTAAGCTCGCACCATACAGGAAAAGCCAATGACGGTGGTATTGACGGTATGATTACTCAAATATTTTCTAATGAAGAACGGCATACGTACTATATTCAAGCAAAACTTTACTCCCAAGGTAATAATATTTCAAATCGCGAACTAAGAAACTTTGTGGGCGGCTATCCACCGCAGAAAGAGAGCCATCATGGTATTTTTATTACCACAACTAGCTTTACCAAACCCGCGCTCGATTATTTTGAAAACCTTGAGTCGCATAGTTTAATCCTGATTGACCAAATGGCACTAATTGAGCTGATGATGGAGCATGAAGTGGGGTTAAAGCAAGTAGATTCTAAGCCAAAGCTTGTACTGGACAATGATTTTTTTGAAAAAATTAAGCGGTATTAAAAAAATAAGGTAGATTAACTACCCTATTTTTTACCAAAAAATTTAAACTTCTTTATACAACTGCTTACCTTCCTCAATAAATTTTTGCTTCATCTGCTCCATGCCTAGGCGGACTTCATCGGCAGACGCTTCACCGACTTGCCCGACCAATTCAGTATCCACCTGCTTGATAGCGTGGCTGGCATCCGATAACTCGCCTGTATCAGGGGTGATGTCTTGCCCAAGCTGTGGTTTATTAAATTCAAGCCCTGCTGCATAATCCCGCACGTTTTGGGTGATTTTCATTGAGCAAAACTTAGGGCCGCACATTGAGCAGAAGTGAGCCGATTTATGGGCTTCTTTTGGCAAGGTCTCGTCATGAAACTCTCTGGCAGTATCAGGGTCTAACGCTAAGTTAAACTGGTCATCCCAGCGAAACTCAAAACGCGCTTTGGATAAAGCGTTGTCACGGGCTTGGGCGGCAGGGTGCCCTTTTGCCAAATCGGCAGCGTGAGCGGCAATTTTGTAAGTGATGATGCCGTCTTTGACGTCTTTTTTGTTGGGCAGACCCAAATGCTCTTTTGGGGTCACATAGCAAAGCATGGCGGTGCCGTACCAGCCAATCATCGCCGCGCCAATCGCTGAGGTGATATGGTCATAACCTGGGGCGATATCCGTGGTAAGCGGTCCAAGCGTATAAAAAGGCGCTTCGTGGCAGACATCGAGCTGTAAGTCCATGTTTTCTTTGATGCGGTTCATGGCAACGTGCCCCGGCCCTTCAATCATCACTTGCACGTCATGCTGCCACGCCACTTGGGTCAGCTCGCCCAAGGTTTTTAACTCGCCAAATTGGGCGTCATCGTTGGCATCTTGCAGACAACCAGGACGTAAGCCATCGCCTAGACTAAATGCCACATCATAGGCTTTCATGATGTCACAAATTTCGTCAAAATGGGTATAAAGGAAGTTTTCTTTGTGATGAGCCAAGCACCACTGCGCCATAATCGAGCCGCCACGCGACACGATACCTGTCAAACGGTTGGCGGTGACAGGCACATAACGCAGTAGTACCCCAGCATGGATGGTAAAGTAGTCCACGCCTTGCTCGGCTTGTTCAATCAACGTGTCTTTAAAAATCTCCCACGTCAAGTCTTCGGCAACGCCATCCACTTTTTCTAAGGCTTGATAAATGGGCACAGTGCCGATGGGGACAGGGGAGTTACGGATAATCCATTCTCGGGTCTCATGGATATGCTTGCCCGTTGACAAGTCCATGATGGTATCGGCGCCCCAGCGGGTCGCCCATGTCATTTTGGCAACTTCTTCATCAATGGATGAGCCTAAGGCAGAGTTGCCGATATTGGCATTGATTTTGACCAAAAAATTGCGCCCAATAATCATCGGCTCAGATTCGGGGTGGTTGATGTTGTTTGGGATAATTGCCCGTCCACTGGCAACTTCTGCACGCACAAATTCTGGGGTGATGAGTTTGGGGGTATTGGCACCAAAGCTCATGCCTGCGTGTTGACGCATGTCGGTGAGTTCGTGCTGTTTTTGGGTTTCACGGATGGCGATGTATTCCATCTCAGGGGTGATGATGCCTTGCTTGGCATAGTGCATTTGGGTGACGTTACGACCGCTTAGCGCGCGTCTTGGCTTGTCGATATGCCCAAAGCGTAGGCTTGCGGTGGCAATGTCATTGGCGCGCTCATTGCCATATTGGCTTGAGAGTTTGGCAAGCTGCTCAGTGTCGCCGCGCTCTTCGATCCAAGCTTGGCGCAGTTTTGGTAAGCCTTTGGTAAGGTCTATTTGGACATTGGGGTCGGTGTACACGCCCGAGGTATCATATACATAAAACGGGGGGTTGTGTTCGCCCTCTTTTTTACCAAAACCGCCCACAGGTGTGTCAGTTAGGGTGATTTCTCGCATTGGCACTTGGATGTCGGGGCGTGAGCCTTCAATATACACTTTGCGAGACGCTGGCAGCGCACGGGTCAAATCACGCGCTTCTTCTTCAAAGCGGTCATCGGTGGGTGCGCGATGGGCAGGGGTTTTGAGTTCATTCATGACGAGTCCTTTTTGTATAAAGAGATCAAGCGTGGACTCGGGCGTTGGCAGAGGATATAGCAAGCACAGCTAGCTTTTGCAAACGACTTCCCTACGACGGTGTTAACCGACAGGTTCGGCGGGTAATTCTCAGCCAACGTTTTCTTGGATTGTTGTTGCCGCAAGTAGCAACCACGCAATAGATAACGTTAGCACCCCGAGTCATTAGCCCTATCTTAACAAAAAGCTTGGGGTTTACCTAATATATTTTTTGGTGAGCGTGGTGAGTAAAGTGGCTAATGAAATTACTGATTTTTTTGACCACAACAGGTAAGATAGAGGTCTTACCACTGGATGGCGATGGCTAAAAAATAATGAAACTATTAAACGCCTTAATAAACCGACGGCTCATTGATGGCATGCCTTGGCTGCTATTGGCAGGGTGTGTGGCAACGGCTGCTAGCCCTCAAGCTTCGGCAAAAGACTTGTGGCACCTCTATCAAGTGGCGCAGCGTCACAATGGCAACTGGGCAGGGCAGCAATATGATTACCTTGCCAACCAAAAAAATGAAATTTTTGCCCTCGGTGATATGCTGCCACAAGTAGGGTTACAAGGCAGTGTTAAACATAACCAGTTTTATCCCAAAGATGACAATCTTGGCGACAGTGGCAATAGTAGCAACAGTGGCAGCAGTGGCAGCAGTGGTAACACTGTGACACAGGTGGGGGTGGGCTTACGCCAAGCGTTGTTTCGGGCTGATAAATGGGCAGCGTATGAAAAATCGGTGCTTGCCAGTCAAGCCAATGACATCCAGCTACTACAGCAGCACCAGCAGTTGATAGAACAAATTAGCAAGGCATATTTGTATGTGCTACGCACCCAAGCGATGACAGAGAGCCTAGGTGCAGAGTACCAAGCGTTGAAAGCGCAAGATGCGATGATGCAAGCACGGCTTGCCCAAGGCGTAGCAGCGCGGGTAGATACCGAAGAGACGCGGGCAAGGCTTGAGAGTGTCAAAGCAGGGCTTGCCAACAATGAGGTGGCAATCGTCAACGCCAAACAGCAGCTGGCGTTGTTAGTGGGGCAACCCATCAATGATATTGATGGATTAAAGCTGCCACCCAACCTAGATTTGGTAGCTACCAAAAGTATTGACAGTTGGTTACAGCAGGCGCAGCGCCATAATTTAGATATTCAGCTTGCCCAAACCCAAGTGGCAATTGCCAACAAACAAGTGGATTTTTTGAAGGCAAATGTGTACCCCAGGGTGGATTTGGTGGGCAATGTTAGCTATCAAGACTATAGCCATAACAGCCCTGCCGCCGTGGATGGCAGCAATTATAGCATTGGGGTTGAGGTGGATTTTCCATTTTATACAGGCGGGCGTACGCGTGCAGGGATTGAGCAAGGCAATTTGCAGGCGCAAGCGGCCTATAGTCGGCTCAGTTATGTCTACCAAGCCGCGATGACCCAAACCAGTCAAGCCTACCTTAATGTGGTGGCGCACAAAGCGACCATAGGTGCCCAGCAAGTCGCAGTGGATGCCAATCGCCGCGTTGCCGAAGCATCAAAGACAGGCTATGATTTGGGGATGCGCTCAATGGTGGATACGCTGCTTGCCGAACGTCAATATCACGCCGCCAAACGCGATTTGATTAATGCCTATTTTGACTACCTAAGCGCCTATATTGACTTACAAAAAGCCACAGGCAACCTCAATGATAGTACGGTCAAAGTGCTAGATAATCAGCTACTTTGATGACGGATCAAACAGTGTGGATGACATATAAAACAATAAACCCCACGCTATTGCCAGCGTGAGGTCATTATTTAGGACTTGAGTCTGCGCGATAAAATAAACGGGTTATTTGACTTTATTCCACTCAGCGCGTACCGCCGTTTTGGTGGCAGCAGGTAGCGGCACATAATCAAGCGAAGCGGCTTGTGCATTACCATTGGTAAATGCCCAATCAAAGAATTTTAAGGCTTCTTTGGCTTTGGCACCGCCTGTGCGAGGCACTAGGATAAAGGTGGCAGCTGAGATGGGCCACGCATTTGCGGCTGGCATGTTGGTGATGGTGACCGCAAAGCCAGGAAATTGCGACCAGTTGATGTTTGAGGCGGCAGCAAAGGTTGAATCATCGGGCATAACAAACTTGCCAGCACGGTTTTGTAGCTGCGTATATGCCAGTTTGTTTTGCTTGGCATACGCATATTCTACATAACCAATTGAGTTTGCCACGCGCTGGACGTTACTAGATACGCCCTCATTGCCTTTACCGCCCACGCTGGCAGCGGCATTAGGCCATTTGACAGTTTTGTCCGCGCCCACTTTGGCTTTCCAATCACTCGATACTTGGCTGAGGTAATTGGTAAATACAAAGGTGGTGCCTGAGCCATCAGAGCGGTTAACGGTGGTGATTTTGGCAGCTGGTAGGTTTACTGTGGGGTTTAAGGCTTTAATACGCGCGTCATTCCATGTGGTGATTTTACCCAAATAAATGTCTGCAAGCACCGTACCAGATAGTTTTAATTGACCTGGCGCCACACCTGAAACATTGACCACAGGGACAATACCGCCAATCACCGCAGGAAACTGAATTAAGCCGCTGGCATTGAGCTCAGCTGGGCTCATAGGCGCGTCTGTCGCCCCAAAATCAACCGTTTTGGCTTGGATTTGTTTGATGCCGCCAGATGAGCCAATGCCTTGATAATTCACTTGGTTGCCTGTGGCTTTTTGATAGTCACTTGCCCATTTTGAATACACAGGTTGTGGAAAAGTTGCGCCTGCGCCCGTAATATTGACCGCAAATGCCGATGCACCGACAGCCGTTAACGCCACGCTAACAATTAGTTGTGATAATTTCATACATTTTCCTTGAAAGACCAATAAAACTAGCCAATGGATAAATCGCTAATCGTTGTTGTGGGGCAATAGCGAATGATTAGAAATGGCTAAAAATTTAGGCTCATGGTAATGTAACAAAATGTCATTCATGTGACGGTTAGGTTAAGCTTTTGTGACATAAAACCCTGACTGATTGTCAACATGACGCAGCTTTTAGCGTCAAAAACGCCCGACCCCCTATAATTTCATCATATTGTCGCATTTTTGGCTTATAGTAAGAAATTGGCAAAATTTATCCAATAACATTGATTAAACCACGATATTGCCCCATAGCGGCAAACCCCGTGGTTACTGAGGGAATGAATAATGAATTTAATTGGCGAACACTTATCAAAAAGTTTTGACCAAGACTTACAAAACTTGGTCAATTTGTTTTTAAAAATGGGCGGCATGGCAGAAGCAAACCTCCACAAAGCCGTAGAAGCCCTAGTCAAAAATGATATGGAACTGGCGGAAAATGTCATTGAAGGTGACAAACAAATTAACTTTGCCGAACAAGAACTTGATGACATGGTGGTCAAGGTGCTGGCGCGCCGTCAGCCAGCTGCCACCGACTTAAGGCTAATCATGGCGATTAGTAAATGTAGCGCAGATGTCGAGCGTATCGGTGATGAAGCCAAAAAAATTGCCAAAATGGCGCGCCGTGCTACGCGCGAAGGGCAATCGCCCATTGGGCACCACGAAGCCTATCAAATGGGTAATTTTGTCCAAATCATGCTAGAAAATGCCTTACAATCCTTTGCCAAATTTGATGCCGCGCAAAGCTATCTAGTCATCGAACAAGACAGCGAAATTGATGCCATGTACAAGTCTGCTTCACGCGCTATGATGACCTACATCATGGAAGATGGTCGTTATGTTGCCAAGGTCATTGATATCTTGTGGGTACTACGTTCGCTTGAGCGCATTGGCGCGCATGCCCGTAACATCGCTGAGCAATTGATTTTTTGTATCACAGGGGAAGACGTACGCTATCAAAAACTCAATGCCATGAAAGAAGCGCTGCAAAATAACAATGAAAACAGTGATTTACCTATTCAACATGCACAAAGTGAGAATGGTCAATAATCAAAAACAATCACCAAACCCCATCACCTAGCAACAAGGTGCGCCATGACAGACAGTGGTATTTTTGAGGGATTCTGCTACACTTGACGTGAACCCATAATCCACCCATTGGGGTACCAAATATTGGGGTGCTAAAAAGAGGCAAAACGCTGCCGTCTTAGGGTTGCGCCCCAATTTCATAGGAACACGCATGTCTAAAAAATCCTTATTAATCTTTGACTTAGATGGGACGCTTATTGACAGCGTGCCAGACCTCGCCAATGCGGTGAATGCAACCTTAGCCGACCTAGGTCGTGACACCTTTCGTGAAGACACCATTCGTCATTGGGTGGGCAATGGCGCAAGCGTATTGATGGCGCGCGCGTTATCGGGTAACACCCAAATTGATGCAGCGTTGCCCGCTGAGCTAACCCAGCAAGCACTGGCGCTATTTTTTAATCACTACCGCACCCACGCCTGTCAACAAACCCGTGCCTATGAAGGCGTAACCAAGGGGCTAACCCAATTAAAAGCGGCATATACCCTAGCGATTGTCACCAATAAACCCGCGGAATTTGTACCCGATATCCTTACCAACCTTGGCTGGCAAGGGTTATTTAGCAAGATGTTGGGCGGTGATAGCTTACCCACCAAAAAACCTGACCCCGCACCACTGTTGCACGTTTGTCAGCAGCTTGGGTTTAGCACCGCACAAAGTTACATGATTGGCGACTCCAAAAATGATATTTTGGCAGGAAAAAACGCGGGTATCGATACGTTGGCGGTGTCGTATGGCTACAACTATGGAGAAGATATTCGCCAAAGCGAGCCCACGCACACATTTGATGATTTTGGCGCACTCACTGAGTTTTTGAGCCATGCACGAGTTTAATTATCACCTAAACTTTGATGCGCTGGATTTTCGTGAGCACCCTGAGCTTTATCGGGTGGGTCGCGGCGAGCAAGGGGTGCTGCTTGTAGAGCCGTACAAGTCTGAGATACTGCCACATTGGCGATTTGCCACGCCAGAGATAGCGCGCGCAAGTAGCCAAGCGATTTATGCGTTATTTTTGGATTATTTGGCAAAAAATGATTTTGTGGGCGCCGACATGGCGCGCAAGTTTATCCAAATGGGTTACACCCGCGCAAGGCGCTATGCCAATCATAAGGGCGGCAAAAAATACGATGGCGCCGTGCCTGCCACTAAAAAAGGACAAAGTGGCGCACATGGGCGTGAGCAGTTGCCGCAGCAGTCGCAAGACTTACAAAACGCCCAAATCAAAGCTGAGGCAGCACAAATTTTTAAGCAAACCTGGGATGAGTGCCGCGCCAACCCTGACTACAAAATACTCAAAAAACAGTTTGAAGCCAAATACGTCAATGATAGGCAATATGACAATTTGCCCAAAGCATTTTTGCGTGAGCATCCATTTCTTTAGGCATTGAGTAATTGACTACGGTAGCTCAAACTTTCTGTCAAATGCGGCGTTTGGATGTGATCACTGCCTGCCAAATCGGCAATGGTACGCGCCACACGTAACACACGATGGTAGCCACGCGCCGAGAGATTAAGGCGACTTTGCGCCATCGCCAAAATCTGACTTTCCGCCGCGCCTAATTGGGCGAACACATCCAATTCACTGGGCGATAATTCATTATTTAGCTTATTTTGGCGCACTTGCTGGCGCTGATAGGCGTGTATCACCCGCTCGCGCACTGTGGCAGAAGATTCACCAGTTTGTACCGATTGCAGGTCGCTAGCGGGTAAGGCAGGCACGGTGACATGCAAGTCAATACGATCAAGCAGTGGCCCCGACAATTTTTCTTGATAGCGCTTAATCTGCTCGGGGCGGCAATGACAACGCCCCGATTTATCCCCATAATAGCCACAAGGGCAGGGGTTCATGGCGGCTACTAGCTGAAAATTGGCAGGAAATTCTACTTGG
Organism: uncultured Moraxella sp.; assembly: GCA_937889485.1. Lineage (GTDB taxonomy): Bacteria > Pseudomonadota > Gammaproteobacteria > Pseudomonadales > Moraxellaceae > Faucicola. Next base: position 9,471 of record CALAPG010000075.1, read on the forward strand.
GTATTGGCACGGCTAATAACAATTTTTTTAGACTCGATGGGCTGCCTTAGTACCTCTAGTACCTTTCTATCAAATTCGGGGATTTCATCAAGAAACAGCACGCCATGATGCGCTAAGGTAATCTCACCAGGTTTTGGGGAAGAGCCGCCGCCCACCAGTGCAACGGCCGAGGTGGTCTGGTGAACCGTACGAAAGGGTCGCGTACCGTATGGGTAGGGGCTATTGGCTATCGAATAAATGCTTGCCACCGCCAACGCTTCATCCTCACTTAAAGGCGGCAAAATACTGGGCAAGCGAGATGCCATCAAGGTTTTGCCTGTGCCGGGTGAGCCGCAAAACAGCAATGAGTGTCCGCCAGCGGCGGCGATTTCTAGCGCACGGCGTGCTTGGTGCTGCCCCTTCACATCTGCCAAATCTAGGGGATAACGGTTAATTTGGTAAGTTTTTTTATGCTCGCTATAAGCGATGGTTTGTTCATTTTGTAGATGTTGGCATACGGCTTTTAGGGTGTCAGCCGCCAATACCGCCGCCCCCGCCACTTTGACCGCTTCACTGGCATTGTCTTTGGGCACAATTAAGGCACGCTGCTCAATTTTTACCGCACGCGATACCGCCAATGCCCCTGCAATTGGGCGTAAATCGCCATTGAGTGCCAATTCGCCAATCAATTCATGACGTTCTAACAAGCCATCGTCAATTTGCCCGCTTGCTGCCAAGATGCCAATGGCAATTGGCAAATCAAGGCGCGCACCATCTTTGGGTAAGTCGGCAGGGGCAAGGTTAATAGTCAGCCGACGATTTGGAAATTGAAACCCCGAGTTGATAATGGCAGAGCGCACGCGGTCCTTACTTTCGCGAACCGCTGTCTCAGCCAGTCCCACCATGGTGACAGCAGGCAAACCTTGTGATAAATGCACCTCAACGATGACACTTGGGGCGTTGAGTCCCACCACAGAGCGGGTATAGACTTGGGCAAACGACATGCAATAAAATCCTTTTTATGCGTAAAGAAAGGGTCAGGCAATGGTAGTACCAAAATCTTGGTGACTTTGGTCTAAGTGACTCTGGTCTAAGTGACTTTAGCTTAAATGACTTTGGCTTAACGCCCCAGCCCATAAGCGATAGAATTGCCTGCTTGATCGTGCCCCATACACCTTCGGGGGACACTTGCTATAATAACCCAGCTAACTCAAAAAATGTTTGGTATGCAGCTACTTTTTTTTCAAACTTTAGCGGATAAGCACGAGACGATGATGGCAGCCGATACACGCCAAGCTTGCGCCCCGCAATTTCTACTTCGATATATGCATTGGTTTTTGGTACGCGATAGCGCGCATCAGTTTGGGCGTTAATGACAGAAATTAGCACCTCCGTAGCCTTGCCACCCGTGGTAAATAACCAGGTAACCGCGGGCACCTTGGGCAATACCGCTGTCAAATCAACGGTTTCTACCACGGTAAGATGCTCATCCGCGGCATTGCCTTTTTCACGGATTGCTTTATTAACCGTGGGGCACTCGCCAATGCCCTTAGCGGTCAAAAACGCTTTGATTTTTTCGGCATCAAAACGTTTTTCATCACCCACTCGAAAATAGTCTTTATCAGCAAAAAACACCTCACCAAAAATCCGCCACATATCGTTATAAAAATTGGGGTAATGAAAATTCATACACCACTTGTCGGGGGTGGGCGGCATGGTGCCCATCATCAAAACTTGGCTATGAGGCGGTAAAAATTGCCCAAAAGGATGGGACTCAATGGGTAGAGAATTTTGCATGGACTGATGACCGAGCGCTAATCAAGATTATGCTATAATACCCTAAATTTTTGATAAAAAAAGCTGCTGCCATGACAGACCAATCACGCCCTTTAGCTGACAGCGAACTGCCAACCTTTGACCGTCCTGTCGAAATCATCGAAAACCCGTATGCCAGTGATGCACGGCATTATAGCCCTGAGATTCATCTGTTTGATGAAGCGATGATTCACAAATACAACCGCCAAGGCCCTCGTTATACCTCATACCCCACCGCCCTTGAGTTTAAACCCATCGCTGACGGTGTTGAAGCCCAAATTTTGCAAAACCGCGATGAGCGCGTGCCGCTGTCGCTGTATTTTCATATCCCGTTTTGTCGCCACCTGTGCTATTACTGCGGCTGTAATAAAATCATTACCAAAAAGAACAGCGACGCAGGCGATTATCT
>CALAPG010000076.1 GCA_937889485.1 uncultured Moraxella sp.
TAACGCATTATGCTTCCCCTATATTTTCCGCGGGGCATTGGATGTTGGCGCAACCACCGTCAATGAAGAAATGAAAATCGCCTGTGTGCGCGCCATCGCCGCCATGGCGCATATCGAGGCCACACCTGTAAAAGGTCAAAAATCGGTTGATGAGTCAAAACGTTTTGGGCGCGAATACCTAATTCCAGGCCCCCTTGAACCAAATTTGATTCTTGAAATTGCCCCTGCTGTCGCCAAAGCTGCCATGGCGTCAGGGGTTGCCACACTACCCATTGACAACATGCGCGCCTACCGCGATAAACTCTCTGAGTTTGTCTATAACTCTGCCTTCTTGATGAAACCTATTTTTGCCCGCGCCAAACAAGCGCCAAAACGCATTGTTTATTGTGAAGGTGAAGATGAGAACGTACTACGCGCCGTACAAGTGGTGGTGGATGAAGGTTTGGCTCGCCCAATTTTGGTAGGTCGTCCTGCAATCATTGCCAACCAAATATTGCGTCTTGGCCTACGCATGACAGCTGGCGAAGATTATGACTTGGTCAACATTGAAAGCGACCCACGTTATAAAGACTACTGGCAGTTTTATTATGAACAAAACAAACGCAATGGCGTCACCGTAGAACTTGCCCGCCGAGATGTGCGCCGCAAAACCTCACTCATTGGCGCCTTATTAGTAGAGCGTGGCGATGCTGATGGTATGATTTGTGGTACATTTGGCTCTTATCATCTACACTTGGGTTATGTTCAAAAAGTCATCAAAAAACAACCTGAAACCCAAAATTTTTATGCGCTCAATGCCCTACTTATTCAAGGTCGTAACTTATTTATTGCCGACACCTACATCCAAGAAAATCCAACTGCCGCTCAACTGGCTGAAATGACGGTACTTGCCGCACAAGAAGTCCGCCGTTTTGGGCTTGAGCCACGCGTGGCGTTATTGTCACACTCTAACTTTGGCTCATCAGATTTTGAAAGCGCCCAAAAAATGCGTGAAGTGTACGATATATTGACTGACATGAACGTTGATTTTGAATTTGATGGTGAAATGCATGGTGATACCGCACTAGATGACCGTATTCGTAACGCCTCATTCGGCTTTAGCAAACTAACAGGCTCAGCCAACTTGCTGATTATGCCAGATTTGGACGCGGCAAATATCGCCTTTAACCTACTAAAAACAGCTACCAACAGTGTTACCGTAGGACCGTTATTACTAGGCGCCCAAAAACCTGTGCATATCTTGACATCATCAGCCACTGCACGCCGTATTGTTAATATGACCGCGGTTGCCGTGACCCAAGCCCAAGAATTGGCAAAATAATAGAAATTTGATTGATAAAACCAGTTTGGTTCTCTAAACTGGTTTTTTTATGCCTTGTTGCGGCGTAGTGACTATTGAGATTTAAAAAAAATGGAGAAACCCATGCAAGTGTATCTAGTAGGTGGGGCGGTACGTGACCAAATACTTGGCAGAGCGGTGAACGAACGTGACTATGTCGTGGTCGGTGCCACCCCCGAACAGATGCTAAAGCTAGGGTTTAGCCAAGTAGGGGCAGACTTCCCCGTATTTTTGCATCCACATACTCATGAAGAGTATGCGCTTGCCCGCACTGAGCGCAAAAATGGCACAGGATATTTGGGTTTTCATGTCCACGCCGCGCCAAGCGTGACCCTTGAGCAAGATTTGATACGCCGTGATTTGACCATTAATGCCATGGCGATTGAAGTCAATGGCTTATTTGATGACAACTATAAACACGGGCATTTTGACCTTGCCCATGTTGTTGACCCGTATGGTGGTTTACACGATATTCAACATCGCCAGCTGCGCCATGTTTCTGCAGCATTTGCTGAAGACCCTGTCAGGGTATTGCGATTGGCACGGTTTGCCAGTCGCTATGCACCCTTTGGGTTTGGTGTCGCTGAGCAAACCCAAGCTCTTGTCAAAACCATGAAAGCGGCAGGGGCGCTTAATCAACTGGTTGCCGAGCGTGTATGGGCAGAAACCCTCAAAGCGCTTAGCCAAGATTGGGCAGATCTGTATTTTGATTGGTTAAACCGATTATCGGTACTCGATGCGGTGATGCCCGCGTTATCTCAAGTAGCTTGCCAAAAAAATTGGCACCCAGCATTAGCTGCACTGCGTCTTGCGGGTCAGTTTCAAGCAGATACCTTAATAAAATTTGCGTTACTTGCCACGGTATTTTGCCCGTCCTATTTAACAGACTTTGAACAATTTTGTACCGAGCAAAAAGTACCCAAAGCATTTAGCCAGTTTGCTGCTTTTTTTATCCGTCACTTGCCTGCCCTTGATGGCATCAGCACGCTAACACCCAATGAGCTATTTGAATTATTTATGGCTGCCAATGCGCTTAAAGATACCGCCCGTATCAACCAAGCACTAACCGCCAGTCATATTTATCAGCTATCTAGTCAGCTAAACCTAATCAAAAAGCTGCAACAAGAGCTCAGCTGCATCTGCGCAAAAGACGTCTGCCCTACTCTGCAAGGCAAACAAATTGGTGAGGCGATTGAGCAATTAAGGCGGCAGCGGCTTGCCGATATTGTTAAGTTATAACTGCCGCACCTTCTTAAACTTTCATTTTTTTCAATGGGCTAGGAGCAACCATGTCATCACCTGCATCTTCAACCAACATTCAGCATATTTTAGTACTAAATGGCCCCAACCTTAACCTACTTGGCAAACGCGAGCCACATATTTATGGTCATGAGACATTGGCAGATATTGAAAATCAGCTAGTGACATTGGCAGCCCAGCACGGTGTTACTCTTACTTTTTTTCAATCAAATCAAGAATCTGCACTCATTGATACGCTCCATCATCACGGACTACTCACTCTCATTGCGGCAGAAAAAATTGATGCCGTTATTATCAACCCTGCGGCCTTTACTCACACGTCTGTGGCGCTGCGTGATGCGTTACTGGCAATTAATAAACCCTTTATTGAAGTGCATCTATCCAACATTCATAGCCGTGAGCCTTTTCGTCATCAC
>CALAPG010000077.1 GCA_937889485.1 uncultured Moraxella sp.
GCTTGTTGGTTTGAAAAGCGGTGAGACCTGCGCCGATAACGCCACGGTCATATTTCACGCCGATTTCGCTTTGTTTGGTGACGTACGGTGACATGGCTTGACCTGCATTTTTCAGCTCAGTTGTTACGCCATCGATGGTGGTGGTGAGTGGGGCAGTTTCGCCTTTGCTGAGGCTTTGCATATAGTTAGCAAAGACTGACCATTCATCGCTAGGGCGATATAATAGGGCAAACGCAGGCGTGGTTTTACTTTCTTTATATTTGCCATTACTGGCTTGGGTGGTGGGGTCAAAACTTTCATCTTCAATGGTTTGGTGTCTTGCCCCCAAGGTCACTTGAAGTTTATCATCCATGAAGGCTAGGGTATCTGCCAATGCCACACTGGTGAGGGTGGTTTCGCCTGTCTTGGTAGGATGGTTGATATCGCCACCTGCCGACGCTTTTGCTGACCAGCTGGGTTTGGCGTACGAGGTTGGGTGATATAAATTGGTCGTTAGTGTGTTTTGCCAATCAAATTGATAAGGCGCTTTTGTCTGTGCTTTATAGATATTGCCAGACACTACCCAGTTATGGTTGATTTTGCCTGAGGTCAGTTTGCCACGGATACCGATTTCGCCTGTGTTGATGTCGTCTTCACGGGCATTGTCAAAGCGGTAGGTGGTGCCATCGCCATTTAGATTAGTGACCGTCAAGTTAGCGAGCGAGTTCTCTTCTTCGCCATGACGAAAGCCATACGCGCCATACGCAGTCAAATTTGGGCTAAGGTCATATTCAGCCCGTAATGTGCCAAACACATCTTTTTCATTTGAATAACTCCAGGGTTGCGCCCAGTTGCTTTTGGCATCAGCGGCATTGGGTACACGGGTCAAACCTGACAAGGTGACATTGGTGCGTGTTTTTTGCAGTTCGTTATTTTGATAACCCAAATCTGCCGATAACCGCATGTTATCTTGGCGATAATCTAAGCCCAAACCGACCAACCCCAATTTGGCTTTTTCATTATCGATTGCTGTACCGCCATCTTGATAAGCGACATTGGCACGCACACCGTACGCTTGATTTGCGCCAAACCGTTGTCCCACGTCTAGGGCAATTTTACCATTTTCGGCATTTTCGCTGCTGATAGTGACTTTACGAATCGGCGTTTGAGTGGCACGCTTTGGCAGCAAATTCACTGTGCCCCCTTTATTACTACCCCCAGGCGCCATGCCATTTAGGAAGGTACTAGCGCCACGTTGTACTTCGACTCGCTCAAATAGCTCGCTTGCGATAGATTGACGGGGCATAATGCCGTATAAGCCGTTCATCATGGTATCGTCAGAGTTGGTGACAAATCCGCGAATCAGATAAGCTTCTTGAAAATTACCAAAGCCACGCGCCACCCGCACCGTTGAATCTTTTTTTAGGATATCCCCAACAGAATCCGCTTGTTTATTCAAAATAAAGTCATTGGTATAGGCGGTGGTCGAAAAAGGCGTTTCCATGGTCGATTTATTACCCAAAATACCGATACGGCTACCTGTGGCGACTTGCCCACCTTGATAGGCGGGCGGCAAACCAGTTTTTGACGCATCCGCACTTGCAGTCACCACGATTTCATCGAGTAGGGTTTCTGTGGCAGCATCCGTGGTATTTGCTTCTTCTGCCATCGCCGCGGTTGATAATAAGCCAATCGTACTGGCTGCCAAAGACGAACGCACGGCTAAAGATAATAGGGATAAACGCATATTCAATCACTCAAAAGACAATAGATAAAACATTGTTGCGAATGATAACAATTATTATTTCTATTTACAATAAGTAATGATAGCGCAACCAAAGAAGTTATGTTTTTAATTTTTCATACCTTTCATCAACCATAAAAAATATAAACCGCCTATGATGGAAGCGATTGTGCCCGCAGGTATTTCATAGGGAAAAATCGCATAACGTCCCACCCAATCAGCAATCAGCATCAGTCCTGCACCCAGTAGCGCTGATAAAGCTAATTGGTGGGGTAACTGCACTACCCCGAGTGTCTTGGCTAAATGCGGCGTCATTAACCCAATAAAACTTAGCGGTCCAACCGCCAGTGTCGAAACAGTGCTTAACACCGCTACAAGACTAAAAATCAGTATTTCGCTACGTTTGACTGATACGCCCAAACTGCGAGCCATCGTTTCATCTAGGCTAATCACCCTAAGTGGCTTTAATAGCAAAAAACTGAGCAAAAATAACACAATACCAATGACCATTAATGCCCACGCTGTCACAGGATAAGCATGATATGTTGTACCTGATAGCCAATTGAGCATCGCTTGTAAGCGAGGGTCGCCTGACAGTTTGATTAAAGTTAAAATACCACCCATCAATGCAGAAATCGCCACACCCACGAGTAACAAGTAACTTGAGGATAGCCGACGAGCAAGCCACAAAATCAACAATAACACCAAACCCGCACCTAACAGCCCACCCAATAAAGGCAATCCCAATGCCCAAAAAGAATCGGTTGCCAGTCCCAGTGTGCCTAATATCACTGGACTGAACACGAACACCAATACCACCCCCAATGCCGCACCTGAACTGATGCCCATGACTTCAGGACTTGCCATCGGATTTCGAGTCAAGTTTTGTAATAGCACCCCTGCGGTAGCCAGCATGACACCTGTTGCCATTGCCGATAAGGTACGCGGCAGGCGAAAACTCTCGATAAAACTTGCCTCGGCATGCCACCCAAAAGTGCCCATCGCATCAGGGGAAATATGTAATACGCCTACCGTCACAAGCAGCAACAACCCTACCGCAACCGCCCAAAAACCGCCACCAAAATATCGGCGTTTGCCGACCAACAGGCTAGGGCTTTGTTCGGTAATCATGGGCTGTTTACTTTGTCGAATGACCAACCAAATAATCAACCCGGCACCTAATATCCCTGTGACCGAACCCACAGGCAGCGTAATATTAAGTAATGGTTTGAACCAGGGTGACAGCAGCGTCACAATGTTATTGGTCAGCCATAACAACATCGCCCCAAAGGCAAATCCTGCCATTAAGCGTTGCCCAATCGGGCGAATCGCTACTACATTAACGACACTTGCCGCAGCCAAGCCGACAAAACTTAAAACGCCCACGCGGCTTACCACGCTTGCAGTGACTACTGCAACAAGGGTTACTACCAGCATACGCACGGCAGCCACAGGCACGCCCAAGGCTTTGGCTTGGCGTTCATCAAGGCTCATGATGGTTAAAGGTTTGACCAAAAACAACAAGATGACGGGCAGGATTAAGCTTATTAGCACAAAAAACTGGCTATTTTGCCAACTGGTTTGGGTTAAGTTACCGCTTTCCCATGCCATAACGCCCATAACCC
>CALAPG010000078.1 GCA_937889485.1 uncultured Moraxella sp.
GCTTCAATCCATACAGGCTCAGGTTCCAAATGAATGCCAAATTTATCAAATACCGCGCGCTGGATATATCTCATGGCATTGGCTATATCTTGTTGATCGGCTTGGTTTGGTGCGTGATTGGTTAAGACCAAGGCTTGCTTAGTATGCGTCAAAATAGGTGCCACGCCTTTACCTTTTAATCCTGCTTGCTCAATTAGCCAGCCTGCTGCCACTTTGACTTTATCATCGGCGTCTAAGCGATTGTCAATATTTGAGGCATGAGTGGGATAATGTACAAGGTTTGGGTAGCGCTGTAACAGCGGTTCAAGTTGCGATCTAGCAATGAGCGGATTTTTAAAAAAACTGCCACAGTTTGGCAACTGCGCTGGATCGGGCAATTTACTTTGACGAATATGAATAATAGCATGCATGGTATCAATAGGGGTGATGTCGCTTCGATTGTCTTCAGTTGCAAGTTTCTGCGCGATATTAAGCACATCGCCATAATTTGTGTTGACGTGGGCAACCTTGCTTAATCTAAAAATAACGCTCGTAATCAGCCAATCACCTGCTTGGTGTTTGAACATACTATCGCGATACCCAAACGCACAATCCACCCTTGAAAGGTGGTGCCAAGTGAGGGTTGGAATGTGAAACGCATGGACGCTGTCTATCAGCTCATCCACCTGTACCCCATAAGCACCAATGTTTTGCACAGGGCTACCCCCCACCCAGCTTGGAATCAATGCCAAATTCTCCAAGCCATACCAACCTTGATTGACGGTGTTTACTACCAAGTCATGCCAGTTTTCGCCTGCCATAACCTCTAGCAGTATGTGGTCTTTATCATCGGCAAGCACAGTTTGACCTTGTAAAGCAGGTGAGATAACCACGGCATCTAACACGGGCGGTAGGATAATATTACTACCATTTGAGATGATGATGAACCGCTGCTGGTCGTCTTGTAGCTGCTTGAAGGTGGTAAAAACTTCCTCGATATTTGTAAGCTTGATTAAGGCTTTGGCTTGGCATGATAATGCCATGGTATTTAGGTGACTGATGTCCGTATAAGTTGGCAAAGTGTGGCGGTGGGTAACAGAAAGCGTAACAGAAGGGGTATGGGTCATGGTCTATTCTTTATTTAATTCAACAATTAGCCGCACTGCGACTTAGCCTAAAATATTATAACCAAATATTAAAACGTGTAACGGCTAATTTTGATTTTTTTATGCGAAAAACCGCATATGGACTCAAAAACCTTCTTCATCACTGCCATAGTGTTGGTGCGTTTGAAAGCGGACAAGTTGTCGCCGCTGTTTTTTGTTGGGTCGATGGTCGGGGCGGGCAAGGTTTGCCAATTTTTTCTGCTCTGCAAAAAAAGCGCGCTGGCTCTCGCTTTCGGCGGTTTCTTGATAGAGAGTGGTAGCAACGGTGGCATTGCCGCGGCTAGCAGATAATGCCAAGACCTTAACAGTTTTTTGGGTGTAGTGATTGGCAGAACCCTGGCGGATGGTGAGTTCATCACCCACGCTGATTTCTTTACTCACTTTGACGCGGTGACCAAAATGATGTACTTTACCTGATTCAATGGCTTCTTTGGCAATGGTTCGGGTACGATAAAAGCGCGCTGCCCATAACCATTTATCTAAACGTATTTTTGGCAGTGTTTCATTCATAGGTTAATCATTTCCTAATAATAGCGATGATACAGTCACATCTCGTAGCCCAACAATCCATTACACAACAAGTCATTACAAAACAAGCGATTAAAGGGTAAGCACGAGATGTTTTCATCTTGCTGATATAGGGATTTTTAATGGGTAATCAAGTTGGTTAGCCAAGCTAGGATATCATTAAATACCTGTAAATGCGCGGTTTCAAGCAGAATTTCGTGGCGCATGTGGGGATACTGCTTGGCGGTGACGTTGATAAAGCCCTGTTCGGCAAGCGTTTGGGTGATGATTGGTATACCTTTGCCCATTTGACCAATCGGGTCAGCGCTACCACTGGCAAATAGCATCGGCAATGCCTTGGGCACGCATTGCCACCAGTGCGAGCGTGTCCCTTGCTGCATAAGCTGCATTAACGCATAGTAACCATTGTTGGTAAAGGCAAAACCGCATAAAGGGTCGGCAAGGTAACACTTAAGTTGGCTTTGGTCACTATTGAGCCAGTTAAATCCTGATAAGCTTTTTTCGGTAATAAAAGGTAAATTATTAAATTGATTGAGCAGTATACTCAGCGCTTGGTTGGGCTTGGTGGGCGCCAGCTGATTGAGCAAACGCGTCACAGGTAAAAATGCCGCTGCCATCACATTGGGCGCAGAAGTGCCAACCAAGATTGCCCCAGCAAACTGCGACCCAAACCGCTGAATAATACAGCGGGTGATAAAAGACCCCATGCTATGACCCAAAATAAAATGAGGGACATTAGGGTAAGTATCAGCCAATAACTTGGCATGCTGCATAACGTGCGTTATCATCTGCTCGGCAGGGTCTGGGTTACCCATATAGCCTAATGTATGCTGATGTTGGCTTTTTTTACCGTGACCCAAGTGATCAAAAGTCATCACTGCAATTTGATGATTTACCAAAAACTGGGCAAACGCTTGATAACGTCCTTGGTGTTCTGCCATACCGTGTACCACCAGTAAAGTGGCGATGGGCGGCTGTTTTGGTTGATATAACGTGAAGTCAGTCATACTAAAAACCCTGCTGTTTTTGCTTAGCTTAGCATAAAAAAAGCCATCAAAACATGATGGCTTTTTTGGGGGCTTCATACAAGAGATGACTTTGTTAACAGCTAGACTTAATAGCCAGACTTAGCAGCCAGATTTTTTCATATCCGCTTCACTCAGTGGGTTGGTGCCGCGGGTTGGGCGAGGGCAAGGCTCACCGTAGTATTGTCTATCAGCAAAGTAACTAGAGCGTACCATAGGCCCTGCCCAAATATTGGCAAAACCCAATTTTTTACCGTGTTCAGTGTAGCGGTCAAACTCATCAGGATGCACAAATCGATCAACAGGGGCATGCGATTTGCTAGGCTGCAAATATTGTCCAATCGTAATCAAATCCACATCATGGGCGCGCAAGTCGTCAAGTAGTGCATACACTTCTTCTTCCGTTTCGCCTAGACCCACCATAAAGCCGCATTTGGTCACGATATCAGGGCGCATTGCTTTATAATCTTTTAATAAATTTAAAGAATGCTGATAATCTGAGCCTGGACGGAATGCTTTATACAGTCTTGGCACAGTTTCAATGTTGTGGTTAAACACATCAGGCGCGGTTTTGCTTAAAATATCTAATGCAAGCTGTTCACGTCCGCGAAAATCAGGGACTAAGATTTCGATAAGGCAATTGGGACTTAAATTACGTGATTCGGTGATGACATTGGCAAAGTGAGTCGCGCCGCCATCTTTTAGATCATCTCTATCCACTGAGGTGATGACCGCATATTTTAGCCCAAGTCCTGCAATGGTTTCTGCAGTATGTATAGGTTCTAGCTCGTCAAGTGGGTTTGGGCGTCCATGTGCCACATCGCAAAACGGACAGCGGCGCGTACAAATGTCACCCATAATCATGAAAGTGGCAGTGCCATCGCCAAAGCATTGCGGCAAGTTTGGGCAAGCGGCTTCTTCACATACAGTATATAATTTTTGTTCGCGTAGTGTAGACTTGATGCGCGCCACTTCGCTAGGGGCAGAGAGCTTGACCCGTATCCAGTCAGGTTTTTTTGGGGTGTCCACCGTTGGAATAATCTTGATAGGAATACGCGCGACTTTGTCATGCCCTCTTAGTTTTTCTCCCACCTCAGGGCGTTTTGGTTTTGGCTTGGGTGCGCCTTCAGGTAAATGCTGGGGAGAGGCAGGCACGTGGGTTTGTACAGAGTTACTCATTATTAAGCATAGTCCTTGAATTTAACCATCGGTATTACAAATGCAATTTGTAGGATAAATTATAGCAGAATTGCACCAAAATAACCGTGCAAATCCCTACTTAGCCGCGCCAACTCGCCATCACGTTGGTAACAGTGATAAACGCGCAGTCTACAAAGCAGCCGTTTTTGGGGGGTATTGGGGGCAAATCATCTATTTTTGCCTATATTCCTAAAAAACATCTTGGTATTTATTAAAAAAATAATGGCTATGTCAACAAAATCGCATTTTCTCATT
>CALAPG010000079.1 GCA_937889485.1 uncultured Moraxella sp.
GATGAAGATCACCGAGCCGTACTCCCCCGTTGCCCGCGCAAACATCATGCCCGAGCCCATCAACAGCGCAGGATACAGTTCGGGCAAAATCACTTTCAAAAACGTCTTAAGCCTGCCTGCCCCAAGCACCGCTGCCGCTTCTTCATACTCAGTGGAAAGCTCTGCCAATACAGGCTGCACCGCGCGCACAATAAACGGCAGACTCACCACAATCAGCGCAAGCCAAATCCCAATCGGGGTAAAGGCAATTTTAATCCCTAGTGGGGTAAAAAACTGCCCAATCAAGCCATTAGGCGCATACAGCGTGGCAAGTGAAATCCCCATTACCGCGGTTGGCAGCGCAAACGGCAAATCCACCAGCGCATTGAGTAAGGACTTACCCACAAAGTCATAGCGCACCAACACCCAAGCAATGAGCGTGCCAAACACCACATTGGTCAAGGTGGCTAGCAGTGCCATGGTTAAGGTTAGCTTAATGGCGGCTTTGACCCGTGGCTCGGTGATGGTATGAAAAAACCCAGCAATACCAATATCGGCAGCGGTAAACACCATCGCCGCAAACGGCAGCAGCACAATCACCGACAATGCCAGCACACTGATGCCCAAACTTAAATTAAAAAACGGCATGATATGACGCCGCTTATTGGCAGTTGGGGTGGGTGCTAAAATGGCGTTATGGCTTGCCATGTAAAATTCCTTTGTAAAAATCACTTATCTGACGCATGGTAGCACTCTAAGGCTTGATTCAAAAATGGTATTCCACGCTATGAATATTCTTGAGTAGAATAAAAAACCAGAGACAGTCTCTGGTTTTTTCTATTGCCTTTATTGATAGCGCCTTTAAATGGGGGCGACTGGTTATTTTGGGCTACTTGCAGGGGCGACACTACTGGTTGGGCTGGCAAGTTGGTCAAACACACCGCCATCTTTAAAGTATTTGCTCATGATATCGCTCCAACTACCAAATTTGTCATTGGGGCTAAAGGTATTGAGCGTTGGCAGTTTGTCTTGATTTTTGGCAAGAATTTGTGCATCGCTTGGACGCAAATACAAATCTGCCGCAAGCTGCTGGGCTGGCGCGTCCCACAAACCGTTGAGATACGCGGTGGCAACGTCTGTGGTGCCTTTTTTGTCGGTCACTGTCTTGACAATGGCAACGGGGTTTTCAGCAGAAACGGTATAGCTTGGGTAAACAATTTGTACCTGTCCTTGCCCAAACTGCTTGGCAGCCAAGTTGGCTTCATTTTCAAAGGTCACTAACACATCGCCAATTTGACGCTGTAAAAACGTGGTGGTGGCAGCACGCCCGCCATTTTCATACACAGGCACGTTTTTTAGCAAGTCTTTGACAAACGCTTGCGCTTTGCTGTCATCATTGTTAAAGCGCTGCAAGCCATAACCATACGCCCCCAAAAACGCATAGCGACCATTGCCCGTGGTTTTTGGGTTGGCAAGCACAATTTGCACGCCCGATTTGGTCAAGTCCGACCAGTCGTTGATATGTTTTGGGTTGTCTTTTCTTACCAAAAACACCACGGCACTGGTATAAGGCACAGCTTTGTTGGGAAATTGGTTTTGCCAATCTTGGGCGACCAAGCCTTTTTTGACCAATAATTCAATGTCAGAGCCTTGGTTCATGCTCACCACATCGGCTTGCAAGCCATTGGCAACCGCCAAAGCCTGTTTGCTAGAGCCGCCATGTGACTGCTGAATATCCACGGATTTGCCGCCCTGCTTGGCTTCATATTGCTTGACAAATAACGGGTTATAACCCTTATAAAAATCGCGCGCCACGTCATACGACACATTGAGCAGTTTGACACTGTCTTTGCCTGCTGCCGCTGTTTGAGCCGAAGCGGCGTTTGGGTTTTGCTGGGTGGGCGCGCGTGAGCAGCCTGACAGGCCTACCCCCAAGATTGCTAGGCTTGAGAGCGCTACCACGGCGGTTTGTTGTGCGTTTAGTGTTGTCATTGTCATCCCTACTCAATTATTCAAAATCAATGCCGCCATTCTACAAAAAAGCATAATAAAGCAAAAATAGTATTATCCCTTATTCATATTCCACTATGGCATATTGCCCTTTGCCTAGGGTTTTTGACAAGCAGACACAAAACCCCCATTGTCTATGCGCGGCTTTTGTCCTAAAATTTTGCCAGATTGATTCACCCATAATTTGATATCACCATGGCAAAAACATCGCGCAGCATCATCAAACACATTGAAAATCAGCTAGACCAGCTGAGCCCACACCCCATTGACGCTCGGCACCGTTATGACAATCACCGTCATGACAATCATAACAGTCATGACAGTCGGGATGGGGATATTTTTTTATCGTTACTCGATGACGATACCCAGACCACCGCGGCGCATGACACTGCCGAACAGTTAGCCCAAACCTTGGCTTGGCAAGACGCCCAAGCCAGCCTACAAGCTGAAATGCAAGATACCCTGTTATCGCTATCGGATTATCTCTGTGCGGTGCAACTGGTCATCACTGACACCTTTGCTCATACGGTGTGGGTCAAAGCTGAAATTCGCAGTTTGTCTAGCAAAGGTGGACATTATTATTTTGAACTTGCCGATAAAGACAGCGATGGCAAAATCACCGCGAGCTGCCGTGGTACTTTGTGGCGCGGGCAAGCTGCCAAAGTATTGGCAAAGTTTGAAGGGCGTACAGGTATGCGCCTTGAACGCGGTCTAAATGTATTACTAAAAGTCAGCGCAAATTTTCATGCCCAGTACGGCTTTTCGCTCAATATCAGCGATATCGACCCCACCTACACCCTAGGCGACTTGGCAAAACAGTACCAAGTTATTTTGACAAGGCTGCATGAGGAAGGCTTACTTGAGCTAAACAAATCCCTACCTGCCCCCTTTGATATCCAGCATGTGCTGGTCATTGCGCCCGAACAAGCCGCAGGACTGGGCGATTTTCGCGCCGATGCCGATAACCTAGCCGCGACAGGGGCTTGTCAGTTTTATTATGAAGCTGCCACCTTTCAGGGCAATCATGCCCCCGATGAGATTCGTCAAGCGCTCATTCGGGGGATAAAAAACCTAAGCGCACAAGGGATTACCCCTGATATCATCGTGATCATTCGTGGTGGCGGTGCGGTGGGTGATTTGGCGTATCTCAATGATTATGAACTTGCTGCGTTGGTGGCAGAGCAGCCCATACCCGTGTGGGTGGGAATTGGTCATGAGCGTGACCGCGTCATGCTAGATGAAGTGGCGCAGCAAAGTTTTGACAC
>CALAPG010000080.1 GCA_937889485.1 uncultured Moraxella sp.
GCTACGTGATCAGATAATTAACCTATTTTAACCACACCTTGCGTTAAAGCAGCATAGCAGTTAGGGAGTTAGCAGCTGTAAAATACGGCTGGCATGGCGCTCTTGCTGCTTGGCAAGGGTCAAGCGGTTGGCAATGATAATGGCCTTGAGCTCTGCTAATGCCACATCAAAGTTATCATTAATCACCACATAGTCAAAGTGCAAATATTGCTGCATTTCATGAATAGAGCCTGCTAGACGTTTTTCGATTACCTGCTCACTGTCTTGCCCCCTATTAGAAAGGCGTTGACGTAGTGACTGACGATCTGGCGGCAAAATAAAAATCATCACCGCATCGGGGCGCAATTTTTGGACTTGCAGTGCCCCTTGCCAGTCAATTTCCAAAATAACGTCGAGCCCATTATTGAGCATAAATTCCACCGACTGCTGAGATGTGCCGTAACAGTTATCAAATACCTCGGCAAATTCCAAAAACTCGCCATTTTTTATCATGTCATTGAAGACATCACGGCTGACAAAGTGATAATGCTGTCCATCTATCTCGCCTGGGCGTGGGGTACGGGTGGAGTGTGAGATACTGACTGATAAATCATTGGTAGTAGCAATCAGCTGCTTGACCAAAGAGGTTTTGCCAGTACCCGATGCCGCGGTAACAATAAATAAAGTACCTGTGTGTTTATTCGCCGTTTCAGGAAGCATGACTATCTCGCTAGTAGGTTAATGAAAAAAGTTTAATACGTTTTTTGAAAGTCTGCCGCTAATACCCCTGTCCACTGGTCACTGCCTTTTACTAAGCCAACAATGTGCTGGTGATTGTTATTGGCAGATTTAACCACAGGTGAATGGTCTATAATTGCTCGGTCTTTTGGCGTAATATCAAGTTGGTTATTAGGCTGTGGGGTGATAAGCATATTATTTAGCCCACCTGAAATTTTAAATAAAATTTCTCTTGAGCCACGGAAATCTTCACCAATAATATTACCTACAATAGTACCATTGTCATAAAATAGTTCCACATCCGCAGTTTTATGTATATGGTTTGCAGCACTTTTGCCTGCCTTGGTAGTGCCATAAATAAAACCATCTTCTTTATAATAATAGTAACGCCCCTTGGGTGCCTCGGCATTGACAAAGCGTTGATCAATGCTATAAAAATAATTTTTTAGCATACCTTCTTTTGCCATATCAAGCTCTTGGCGATAGCCATAATAGCCAACGTCGCCGATTTTATAAAAGTTATAATAACCTTGGTCGGCAGCGGCAATCGGTTGGTCAAATGCCACCCATTTGGTTTTGGCAATATAACCACTGTCGCTATAATCACTCTCTAAGCCAAAATCATAAAACACAGGAATATTATTAAGCCCATAT
The DNA here is from genome assembly GCA_937889485.1 of uncultured Moraxella sp. Lineage (GTDB taxonomy): Bacteria > Pseudomonadota > Gammaproteobacteria > Pseudomonadales > Moraxellaceae > Faucicola. Next base: position 1,372 of record CALAPG010000080.1, read on the forward strand.
TCCCACGTGCCAGACTGGGCAATTTTGCTATATTCACCCGTCACCTGTGGGAGGCTGACCGCAGGTCTTGGTGTGGGTTGGCTCTCCGCTGTCACGGGTAAAGTTGGGGTTGGCAACGCTGGCGCAGGTGATGAAGCGCTAGGCAGTATCGGTTTTGGTGACGACTGATCACCAACCACAGTGGGCGGGGTAGATTGATTATGAACAGGTGTTTGTACCTTGGGTGGGGTTATCATCTGCTCTGCATGAGCCTGCTGATTGCCGCTACTATTACTACCACCACAGCCTGTACATATCACAGTTGCTGCCACCATTGCAAATAATGCGTTTCGCATAATTCACCACCTTTTTTCTAATTCATTAAAAATTTAACGTTCAAAAAAAACAAGACACGCAATAAAAAAGTACGTCATAAATATTGGCATAGATTAATTTT
>CALAPG010000081.1 GCA_937889485.1 uncultured Moraxella sp.
CTCTTTCCCTACACGACGCTCTTCCGATCTCCTGTGCCTGCGCCTGTTGTGATCACGCCGCCGCCCATTGTCAAACCACCTGTCACTAGCTATGACAGTTTTTTGAGTTGGAAATTAGACTTTACCGAACGTGCCGTGGCACGCGGTTTTCCACGAGCCGATGTGGCGCGCTTACTTAGTAATGCCAGCTACAATGAGCAAGTGATTTCACTTGATAAAGGTCAGCCTGAATTTGCCAAGATGCCATGGGAATATATTGAAGGGGCGGTATCAAGCGGTCGGGTGAATGGCGGTCAACGCAATTTTGCTAGCCAAAGTACTTTACTTAGTCAAATAGAAGATCGCTATGGTGTCCCTGCGTCAATTGTTACGGCGATTTGGGGAATGGAATCTTCTTATGGTCAAGGCACGGGAAGTTCGTCGTTGGTGAATAGCCTCGCCACACTTGCGTATGATGGACGGCGCCGCGGTTTTGCAGAAGAGCAACTACTGGCACTACTACAGTTATTAGAGCGCGGTGATATAGACTGGCCACAGCTCAAAGGATCTTGGGCAGGTGGCATGGGGCATACCCAATTTATTCCCAAAACCTGGCTAGATGAAGCAGTAGACGGCAATAACGATGGTCACCGCAATCCTTGGCATGTGGCTGATGCCTTGTCATCTACGGCAAGCTATTTAAGTAATGCAGGGTGGGAACGCGGTATGGCATCATTTTATGAGGTGCGCTTGCCAGCGGATTTTGATTATCGTCAAGTGTCCACCAAAAAGCGTATTGCTGACTGGCAGCAGGTGGGTGTTCAGTTATTAACGGCTAATGCGCCAAGTCAAGCAGTCACTGAGTTATGGTTACCTGCAGGCAAAGAAGGCCCAGCAATTTTGCTCACCAAAAATTTTGATGCGATTAAGGTTTATAATAATTCTGCCAACTATGCAATGGGGGTTAGTTTGCTTGCCAAAGCCATTCTTGGTCAATCTGGGCTACAGCAATCGTGGCCAAAATATGAGCAGCCGCTTTATACCTATCAAGTCAAAATACTGCAGCAGCAGTTAACGCGTATGGGCTATGATACCAAAGGCAGCGATGGTATTGCAGGTACCAACACCAAACTTGCTTTTCAGCGTTGGCAAGCGGATCATGGTCAAACCCCCGATGGCTTTATCACTCAGCGTTCGGCGCGCGCGCTCCTCAACTAAGCAGTTATACGCCACTAAAAGCCGTCTCTTAGCCATCAAAGTTATGGGGCGGTTATCCGCTACTATTCATTATCCATACTAAATTCTTCGGCGTAGGTATTCCAGCCCAATTTGGTACGGCACGCCTCAAAAAAATCTACACCCAAAGGATGCAGTAAGGTCAATTTATTGGGGTGTTTATGAATGACTAAGCGCTGATTTTGATTGAGGGGCACCGAGGGTTTGCCATCAGCACTTACCATAGGCTGGGTGCGATTGTCTTTGTGGATGCGAATTTTTATCTCGCTGTTGCCACTGACCACGATGGGTCGGCTCGATAATGTATGCGGATGCATAGGCACCAAGCAAATGGCGTCCATACTAGGGTGAATAATCGGCCCCCCGCCTGACAATGCGTATGCGGTAGAACCCGTTGGGGTGGCAGCTATTAAGCCATCACTGTGCTGGCGATAAACATTGAGCCCATCAATTTTTAGATGAAAATCTAGCATGTGTACCGACTTGCCCGCATGCAGTACGATATCGTTGAGTGCCATGTCCTCATAAATCACATGCGCGCCTTGGCGAATCTCCATTTTCAATAAAAAGCGTTGGTCAAGCTCATAGCGTCCTGCCAAAATATGGCTTAAGGTGAGGTTGAGATCATCGGGATAAATATCGGTTAGAAACCCCAAGCGCCCGCGGTTGACGCCCACCACGGGTACATTGTATTTTGCCAGCACTTGTGCTGCGTGTAGCAGTGAGCCATCTCCTCCCACTACAATCACCAAGTCACAGGCACCGCCCAATAAGCTGCGCTCAATACTACGGATATTGCCTAATCGCGAAAAATCTAAGGCAGGTAACCGCGCCGTTTGGTGGTCAATGAGCATTGGCAGCCCCTGCGCATGAAAAAAATCGCAAATTTGATAGATGCTTTGAATGACACTTGGTTTATTGGCACGACCCATGATGCCGATACGCCCAAAGGCAGGATTGGGAATGAGGGTGGTCGTCATAGATGATTATTAGTTGGCAAAGATAGCCTATTTTATCATAGCTTTATCAAGCGCATGTATGTAAAAACAACTTTTTTATATTACAAATTTACTAATGTTCAACAAGCGTTAGCACTATACAAAGCGCTGTCTATTTGTTACTTTATGGGTTTACTTGTATTTTTTGGAGTTTTTTATGGCTAATCCAATTATCTCACGCGCGGAGCTGGCAATTAGTAGCACGCCGATGACCATTCAAGGGGTGGTACGTAAGACCGCTTTTTTGTTGGCGTTAACCACGTTATCAGGTATCGGTTTTTTTGGTTATTGCCTGCTGTCAGGCGTGACATTTGGCTTTATTAATATAGCTGCGTTGTCTAGTATCGTGATTGGTTTTGTGCTTAGCTTGGTGATTACTTCTAAGCCTCACCTTGCCAAGTCCCTGGCAGTGCCCTATGCAATTTTGGAAGGCGTGGCTATTGGGGGGATTTCGTTATTTGCGGCTACTAAGTTTCCAACGGTGGCACCTACCGCATTGGTTGCGACCTTTGTAACGGCAGCCGTGATGCTGGGGCTATATCGTAGTGGCGTGATTAAAGTGACGGAAAAATTTCGTTCGGTGATGATTTCTGCAGTCATTGCGATTATGCTTATTTATGTGGTACAAATTGGCTTTAGTTTATTTAGCAGCTCACTACCTTATCTGTTTGATGGTGGCGTAGTTGGTATTGGTTTTAGCTTGTTGGTGGTGGTTATTGCATCACTTAGCTTGTTGTTAGATTTTGATAATGTTGAACGTGCTTATGCCGCGGGCGTTGATGAGCGTTATGAGTGGGTACTTAGTGTGGGCATTTTGGCGACCTTAGTATGGATGTATATTGAATTTGTGCGCCTACTACGCTCGTTGCAAAATTAATGAATTATTTCAAATCAAAAAACACGATAACTCGAGTTATCGTGTTTTTTTTACAAAATTGCGCTTGTATCGCTGCTGCTTGGTAATTGTTTTAGGGTAAAAGGCGTTCTCTTACCCATTGGTCATCTTGCATCGTATAGATGATGCGGTCATGCATACGGTTGGGTCGACCCTGCCAAAACTCTATTTTTTCCACTGTCAATAAGTACCCTCCCCAAAAATCGGGTAACGGCACGACTTGATCAGCGTATTGCTCACTCAAATCGGCAAACTTTGCTGCCATGGTATCACGACTATCGACCACGCTACTTTGTGGCTCGCTTACCCACGCTGCGAGTTGGCTGTCATGCGGGCGACTGTGAAAATAATGTTCAGATTGCTCACGGCTCACTTTTTTTACTTGACCTGACAGCCGCACTTGGCGCTCTAGACTTGCCCAAAAAAATAACGCCTCGGCATTGGGATTGCTTTCTAAATCGCAGCCTTTCGCGCTGTCATAGTTGGTATAAAATACCAAACCAATACCTTGGTGATCAACCTCAATGATTTCTCGCATCAACAAGGTACGCACGCTGGGCTGCATATCGCGCCCGCATGTCGCCAACGAAAATGCATAGGCCTCGCCTTGTGTGGCATCAATGGCTTGTCGCACCCAATTTTTTAACAAGCCAAAAGGTGCTGAAGGTAACTGAGATTCTTCAAGTTCATCTTGTTCATAAGACATTCGCTGACTGGTAAAATCAATACTCATAGTTTATCCTTATGGTTTGGGGTCATGTTATGCCATGACTTGTTTTACTTTGTCTGCCAATTCATTGGCAAGTAGGTCACATTCAATTTCGTCATCACTTTCTACCATGACGCGTATGAGCGGCTCTGTGCCTGATTGACGAATCAGGAGGCGACCTCGACCCGCAAGCTTTTGTTCGGCTGCGGCAAACGCGCTCACCAATTCTTCAAAATCATAGGGGTCTTGTTTTTGGGTCAAGCGCACGTTCACCAGTTTTTGGGGAAGCTCGGTATAGCCTTGCATCAGCGCTGATAGGGATTTGCTGGTGGTTGCCATGACGGCAAGTACCTGCAGAGCTGCCACAATTGCATAGATCGGAAGAGCGTCGTGTAGGGAAAGAGTGTCTTCGCCTGTGTAGAT
>CALAPG010000082.1 GCA_937889485.1 uncultured Moraxella sp.
AGATCTACACAGGCGAAGACACTCTTTCCCTACACGACGCTCTTCCGATCTAGGGCTTTGGCTTTGGCTTTATCCCATTTGCCACTACCAATACTGTGAAGCGGTGCGGTGGCTGTGTCGCCCCCTGCATAACGGCTAATCAGCTGGAGATTTGCCACAGGCACATAAATACTGGCATCATCGGCATAGGTGAGATGGATAAATTCTTGCAACTGCTGGTCAATCTCAAGGGTGACCAAGCCTTGATAGCGCCCAATCCCAAAGTCAATATGCACCACTGGGTCGCCAATATTTAGCTCACTGACCGACTTAACCAAAAACTCATCGGACACATCGCTTTGTCTGCGCCTGCGCGTCTGTAGCACCTGTCGCCCAAACAACTGGGTTTCAGAAATAATGGCAAAATTATCGGGCAACTCGTCACCCGTGAGCCAAAGTCCACGCTCAATCGGGGCAGTAGTCAATGCCAGAGAATTTGCATGGGCGTCATCCATATTGGACAAAAAATCGGTTAGCCCTGCGACACTCTGAAGATTAAAGCGTTTTTGCAACAGCTCTGCCAAAATCTCGCGCCGTCCTGCGGTCTCAGCTACAATTAGAATGGGTTTATCAAATTGCTCTTGAAAAGCGATTAATCGTTGTAACGGCTCAGCCAGTTTATGGTCAACGGTTAAATCAGGTGGCGCTTTGACCCGCGCATTAACTGACCCTATTTTGTCTGCCAGCTGTTTATCACTTAGGGGTTGTTCACTGGTGATAATGCGTGGGTATTGGGCGATTTTTTGGTTAAAAATATGTTCAGCAAGATATAAGTCTGGCGGTGCGACAATCGGTTTATCGATGTTGTGTTTGCGGTCATCATAGCGAGCTTGGATTTGCTGCCAAAAGTTTTGGTACGCCGTATCAATCTGATTATCAACAATCAACAAACTGTCTTTGGGCAAATAACTGAAAAAATCTGAGCCAGATTGCCAAACATCTTGCTCAAAGAATAACGGCTGATAATACTCCACGCCAGCAGGAGCAATGCCATTCATCACATCATTAAACAGCTCAAAGCGTCTGGCACTGGTGTTGGCAAAGCTACTGGCAAAATTGGCACGAAAGGTTTCTTTGCCTTCATCAAGTGGAAATTCACGGGCAGGTAAAATTTGAAAACTGTTAATCTTGCCTAGGGCTTGTGAGGGCTGATGTTTTTGTTGCTGGATAAATTTGGCGTATTGGTGGGGGTCGCTGTCTTTGAGCTCATCCAAATCCGCTTGGGTGAGGCTACGCTGGGTTTGCGGATTAAAAAACCGCATGCTTTCGATTTCATCATCAAATAAATCAATGCGAACAGGGAACGGCTGACCGATGGCAAACAAATCAATCACACTGCCACGCACCGCAAATTCACTGGGTTCAAACACATTATCTACCGCATGATAGCCTGCTTTGGCAAGTTGTAACCGCTGACTTGCCACGTCAAACTTATCCCCAACCGAGATATCAAAATGTTGTCCGATCAGCCAACTGGCAGGGGCAACACGGTGCATCAAGGTCTGCACACTAATCAGCAAAAACCCTGTGGTCGGCATATGGGTTAGTAGATGAATCCGCTCGGACACGATATCTTGGTGAGGCGATAACTCATCGTAAGTGAGCGTTTCCCAATCGGGGAACACATGGGCATCCACCCCACAAAACGCCAATTCGGTCTCTAGCTGATTGAGCTGATTTTGGTCACGGGTTACCACCACTTTTAGGCGGTTTTGTTGACCGCTATCTGCCGCGTTTAAACTGGTCAACCACAACGCTTGGCTCATGCCTTGCAAATTGCCAAGCCATTTTTTGGTGTGGTGTTTTTGGCTATCGCCAAACAGGCTTTGGTTAAGGCGTAATGAAAGATTTGATAAAGGATTGATTGAAGCCATGACGTTTTTTGTTATTGGTGAAAAATGCTATTATTATGGGGTTTTTATCGCATTTTTAAAGCCAAAAAACCGCTAAATTTAGCGGTTTTTTGGAACATATCACTCACTTAACGGGGGGTGTTATCGATATAACACAACTCGTTACTGGCTTTTTTGTTAGCGTAGCAGGTAAGCCAACTCGCCAGTGGCATATTCTTACCTTTATTTTTTTCATAAAGTTTATCATAAGCAACCAAACGACTTTCAACTTCTTTGGCGGTTAGGATTTTAAGGGTTTTAGCATCCCGTTGGCGTTGCACAGCTGTTTCACCATTAATGGTTCTTGTCACCTGTTCATTTTTCCAGTTGCCATTGCCATCGTCTTCGGCAAACCAGTTATCAACGATATCAATAGTACCATAACCTTTGACAGCAAAACTGGCTTCAAAAATCGCATAGCCCGATGCTGCACCGCCACTTGAACCTGCATAACCACAGACTGATTTTTTGACTAACTGATGGTTTTTTAGCACATAACAGGTGGTTTTTTCATTCTCAAACTGTCCCACGCCCGCAAAAGTAGCGGTTGTGAGTCCTGTTGCAACTGTTAAAACTGCGACTTGGATTAAATGCTTCATCAACTAAACCCTCTTAGCTCTCTTAAATCAAGGCTTTGTCACTCACAATAATCCCATTATTATCAGCATACACGTACATACCCGATTTTATCGTTAGACCGCCAAAGCAGATAGTAATATCCGTTTCGCCCACGCCTTGACGATTTGACTTACGGGGGATAGAGCCTAGTGCGTGCACACCGATTGGCATTTTTGCCATATCATCGACATCGCGCACACAGCCATAGACAATCACCCCTGCCCAGCCGTTGTCCACCGCACTTTGGGCAATCATATCACCTAGCAGTGCACAGCGCATGGAAGCACCGCCATCAACGACCAAGACTTTACCATGACCTTGTTCATCTTTGCCATCAGTAGCCAACAACTCTTTAACGCGGCTATTGTCTTCAAAGCATTTGACCGTCACGATTTCACCGCCAAATTGGGTATGACCGCCATAACTAAAAAAGCGTTTGCCTTCCATATTTGGGGCGCAAACTTGGCAGTCTGGGTTGGCATCTAGTAAATCACACGTAACGAACGTATCGAGTGTTGTATGGGTCATGTTATTACCTCAGTCTAGGGGATTAATCGGTGATAATTGTATGATTTATGGTTTAAAGTTTATGGTTTGCTCGCGGGTTGCTGCTTAATATCTTGGTAAGTTTAACGCTGTTTAAGCCCTAAAGCGTGTCATATTCAGCATTTCGCTGTTGCTCACAATTTGGCATTTATGGGTGGTTTCTGGGCGATTGGCAGATTTTTGGTACGTGTGCATAATATGCCAGTTATTTGCCACCAATGCCATTGCCATCGCCACGCGCTCTGCTTCAATGGGACGAACGGGCAATTTTTTTGGCACAATTGGCTTGAGCATCTGATACGCGGTCTGTGCTAGGTTTTCAATCGTTCGGTGTGGGTGTTTGCCCAATAGCAAGGAAGGTCGAAAAATCGCCAATTCTTGAAAACCAAGCGCGTTTACCGCATCTTCTAATTCGCCTTTTGTACGGTTATAAAAAAAGCGGCTTTGGGCATTTGCCCCCATAGCAGACAACAAAAAGAACCGCGTTACCCCTTTATTGCGGCATGCCTCTGCAAACGCCAAATTATAAACCAAATCTACTTGCCGAAAGTTGTCCTCACTACCTGCCTGTTTGAGGGTTGTCCCCAAACAGCTGAACGCGTCTGTATCCTTGCCTATACCCAAACTTGCAACAAACGCGGGTATTTGCCCAAAATCTTTCAGCTGATAAAAATGCATAGAATCACTCAAGCCTTTGGGCTGTGAGCGTGCAATGATAATCACTTTTTCATATAAACTACCCAATTGGGTTAGTAAGGCATGTCCCACAAGACCCGTTGCCCCAATAATTAATGCGGTACGCTGCATAAAAAAACTTACCTCGACATCGATGGATTTTATGACTAGATCTGATGCGGTTACCTTGCACTAAAAGCGATGGCACTTTTTTTTGGCAAGCCTAGCATTTTATTTAAGCCCTGCCTTTTTATTTAAGCATAGTTAGCCAATAGTTTCATCAAAAAATAAGGATTTTTACAATGTTGTTGGTCATTATGCCCGATTTTAAAGCAATATACTGCCGCTTTCCCCCCTATCTTGTCATTCACCCCTTTAATTAGTTGTTATTTGAAAATAAGTTTGTTAAAATAACGGGCTTTAAATCCGCTTGATATCGTTAATTGTGTTTCCGTGTCTAGTGATTCAA
>CALAPG010000083.1 GCA_937889485.1 uncultured Moraxella sp.
AAAAAATGATTGGCTGGTACGCCTGTTTGGCTTAGGGAAAGGGATAAGGCGGATAATTTCATCTTTATTTACTTTTAACCTTTGCTTTGGTTTTGATATTTTTACGAGCGTTATGGGCGATTTGCGTGTAGTGCAAAGGCTGCTTAATCCAATCAAACATAAACCATCCTTACAAGTTAGGTGAAAAGATAGGTTCATCATGACAATAACCAGCACTAAAAATTAGGTGGCAAGTTTCCGAGTTTTTGAATTAATTTGGCAAAATCCGATGAGTGGTTATTGTATTTTTGGTATACATGTATTTATAATGGTATACATGAATACCAAATACAACGAATAAGACGAGGCACTTATGTGTGAATGTGACCTAATTAACTATCACGATAACCAATCAAAGTCATTAACACAGGCAGATACAATGAAGCCAAGATTTTTACAAGGCACTGGGCGCCCACGTGCTATGATTAACCCACCAAGCCAACCAATGACAGGAGGTAAGTATGCCGATAACCGAGGCGCAACATCGTGCGACAGGCAACTATCGCAAGAAGACAATAAAAAAGGAGGTGGTGATTAACCCAGATACCCACCCAAAGGAAGCAGACTTCGTCGAAAACAAAAAATTCGATGGGTCGTTTAATGCACTTATGATAAAATTAATCGGTCAGCATATCGACCAATTAGACAATGACAACTCACCCAAAAAATAACTAAAAATCGATTTCGCTTTATAACGCCTTTTTAGGCGTTTTTTTGTTTGTGTGGTACAAAGACATAGCCAAGCATTTAAAATCAAATCTAACACCCATCTAACGCGCTTTAAATTGATATTATCACCCTAGCAAAAGCCAACTAACCAAACGCCCCTGCCAAATACCCATTCACAATTTCACTGACTGTCAAAAATCCATCGTGGTCAATATCACCGTTTTTATCCATTGGAACAAACGGACGAGCAGGGATATCACCCCACGGCAAAGGTGTATTGCGGTCACTTCGCCCAAATTCACCTTGCTTTGCCCCAAATTGATGGGTTGGGGCATACACAAGGTTTGTTCCTATGGTTGCAGTATCATTGCTATGAGTAGCTTTGATACTGCGTTTGAGTTCGCCAGTATCTTGTAATATCGCACCTGCACCGCCACGACGTCTAGCAATGGTTAAAGGCGATAACCCAGCCCATGCAGGACGCCCCCCAAGCTGGAAATTCATCATGGTTTCAGATAGTAGCGCACGGCTGATATCTCTCATCAGTGGGGCAGTATGGGTCAGGTGATTGGCGGCATTGTGTAATACTCGCTCAAGTTCACTTGCGTCAAAATTGATAGTCATGCTATGCCTTGATTTTGTTAATAATAAGCCATACAATGCAAGTATGGCATTGTGTACTCAATAGGAAGGAGCTCGGTTAAGCTTGTCTTATCCGTGTAATGTGCGGTTCGAGTCCCACCCAATGCCACCCTTTTTAGCTAGATTCAATTGTTCGTCATTAACGCGTAATGACTGCCATTTTCGATATTCTCTATCGTATCTACCGTGATTGTCCGTATCACATTGCCTGTAAATTTCTGTTTTTCATTAAACACATTGTGACCTTTGATGTTTTCATTCAAGCGCATGACTAACCGATATTTTGAGTTTGGCACATCAAAGATGAACACAGGATAATTTTTTTTGTTATCCCAATACAGGGCATATTTGCCTGTCAAATTCTCGACAATATTTTCTACCCATTCTTGGCTATGGGTTTTATGCTCACGAGCCAGATGATGCAGACTAATACGGTCATGCAAGGTAATCACCGCTGTTTGTAGTTCAAAGTTTTTTTCACTTGCCAAAGCCTCAATGAATACACTGGGAATCACCCCTACATGACGAAATTCACCTTTGGCATATTTGGCATCAACGCCTTGCACCCATGTTTTTACTTCTTGATTAACTTGAGTTTTTATACTTGGCTGTGCCAGCGCTTGGCTCACCACACGACTGGCAAATTTTGGCTCTGCCAATATTGCCTTATCAAATAGCGTCTGCATGGGCAGTATCTTTGGTGCGTGATTAAAGCCCACATCGGTTTTAAACACCGCGCCATTGTCGAGTTCAAATAATGTGCGCTGGGCTTCCTTGCCATTGGGCAGTTCTACCACTTGGGTAGATAGCTTGCCCTCACTTTTGCTCACTTTGTAGCCGTAGCGGTCAATCTGTCCCTGTGTCAGCTCCACGATAGTACAGCGACAGTTATAGCCGTTTGGTGGGCTGATAGATGACCATGCAGGGTCAGATTTTTCCATGACCTTGCCATGCAAGGCTTTATGCGTTGGACGAGTGCGGTTGTCCATGATGGCGGAATACATCACATAGCCGAATGGATCATCGTCACGGTCATTAAAGATAACTTGTTGTCGCCCTGCCTCATACGCCGCTGCCACATTGGTGCGATAGATGGTCTCAAGGCGGTGCTGTCCACCTGTGACGACTTTTTTGGCATTGCCTTGAGCATCCACATTGATTTGTCCATCGTACCAGCCAGATTTTGCCAGTACTTTATCAATATCCTTTGCCCACGCCTTATAGCCCTTACCCTCTTGCATGGCATCAATGATGCTACGCTGTACGGTGGTTGCCAAATCCACATCCACCATCTTAGCCACGACAAAGGCGCGGTCATGGGCATTGTCCAGCAAATCAGTATATGCCCAGCTGGCTTTTGGGAATTTTTGCTCAAGGTAGCGGATAGCATCTTGTGGCGGTGATTTAAAATCAAATCCAGTTTTAGGCATTGCTACCTCTAGCAGTCAATTGGTCATCTATGCCCATTGCGGTGCTGATAGCAATCATCTGGGTAAGCGATGCCAAAAGTTCTGGATTATCTGGCACATTGTCAGATAGATACCCCAAGGCTTCTTCAAAACTATCAAAGCCTTGCAGTTTTTCGACCATATCCGCCGTTAGACGCTGCCCAATTTGCCCCAGCATATCGTTAGATAGCACAGCGTCAAGCCCAGTTTCTAACGCCATACGTTGGCTTTCTGCGGTAGTTTCCGCAGGGATAGCCGTATCAGTCGCTTGATTGAGCATGGCAATCGCTGGCAGTTGAGCCGTTAGCGGTGCTTGCGTAGTTGGGTTTGTGGTTTGTGGTACAGCCAACACAGGCTCATCACCGCTGACCATTGGAATGCCAAGGCGTTTATGCGCCCAAGGGGCAGGTATTTGCATACCAATACCGACCAGTTTTGGCAGGGCTTCAGAATACACCCCAATATCTTCCGTTTCTGCCAAGTCAAAGACAAACTTCGGATAGCGGCGTGGCGATACATTCGGATAGTTAATCCGCATCAATGCCCCAATCACGTCACGACTGATACTACTAGCAAGCTGTTTGGCATCACTGTCACGGATTTCTAAGCGTGTTTCGTCATGTACTTTGCCAAGGGCATTAGTTGATGACTTGCCATCGGCTTGACTGGTCAGCGTACCGCCTAAGATGGCTTTAGACTGCGACATCTCACACCACTTAATCATATCCATAAATGGGTCACTGCTACCCTTAGCAGCCTCTTTAAAATCAATCATCATGCCTTGTGGGATTATCCCTGCTGCACGGTGTCCGATTTCCATCACTGCCCTGAGTAAGGTCAATTTCTCCCCATCCGTAGCCCCAGCAGGATAAGTACCCAAGCGTAGCGGCAGCCCATAAATCTCAAGAAATTCTGCCAAATCACGCACACTGTAGTTTTTAAACACATACGACCAAACCAACGCTCGGTGTAGTCCACCACGCACCAAGTAGCCCGATTTGGCTTTGTGGGTATGCACCAGCCACGCATTTTCCCAGAGCGGCTCATCATCACCCAAGCCATTACCCGCCAAGAGCAGCTCACGTTGATTAAATGGGTCAATGATAAACCGCTGCGGCACGTGCCACTGCATGTCATTAATTAGCCATACGTTACCTTCACGCACCCAGTGTAGCTCATGACAGCTAAACCCTTTACCGATGGCATCTAGGCTATCTGTGATAATGTCTTCAAAGTTTTCGATAATACCCATTAACTCACTGATAACTTCGGTATATTTTTGCTCATTGGCATCGGCATTTTTTGGGGCTTTGATTGACCAATCCAGCTTGGCAACTGTGCGTTTACGCTTGCTCATCTCAGCGAGCAGGTGCAAGTCACGCTCTTCCATGTCTTCAAATAGGGCAAGCATGGCATTCATGTTGCCCGCTTCAGCTTGGGTGAGTAGGGCATGGACTTTAAGCGGGGTGAGTCCGATGGCAGGGTGTTCAAACTCTGCACCGTAGGCGGTCATGCTGCGGTTTTCGGTTTGGCTTTGGGTGAGTTGGTCTTTGTTAAAGAGTTTGGGGATGTTTTTTAGAGCAGCAATGGCGTTAAGGGGTTGGTTGTACCATGACATAGGGCAAGTCCTCAAGATTTTACCCTTGAGTTTATTTATTTGTCATGGTTTTAGTAATGTGGCATTATTCCGATTTATCATCCGTTGCCGTAAAACCACCGACTTTAGGCGGTGGATATAAGGCAACT
>CALAPG010000084.1 GCA_937889485.1 uncultured Moraxella sp.
TCATCTAGGGCGTGACGCAATTTTGCCAAGGTTTGCTCGCGTGTCTGTCCATGGCAAATTAGTTTGCCAATAAGTGAGTCATAAAAAGTGGGAATGGCATAGTTTGGGTACAAATGTGAATCAAAACGCACCCCACAGCCATTAGGCATAAATAAATGAGTCACAGTACCTGGCGATGGCATAAAGGTTTGTGGATCTTCGGCATTGATGCGGCATTCAATGGCATGCCCTTTGATCTCAATCTCATTTTGGCGGTAAGATAAACCATACCCTGAGGCAATTTTTAACTGCTCTACCACCACATCAATCCCTGTGATCATCTCCGTGACGGGGTGTTCTACCTGTACGCGTGTATTCATTTCAATAAAGAAAAACTGCTCATCTTCATATAAAAATTCAAAAGTACCTGCACCGCGGTAGCTGATTTGTTCACAAGCACGTACACAAGCATCCAAAATAGGTGCCTTCACGTCGTCAGGAATATCGGGCGCAGGTGCCTCTTCCAAGACTTTTTGGTGACGGCGCTGCAGTGAGCAATCACGGTCATATAAGTGAATAGCGTTGCCTTGACCATCACCTAGCACCTGCACCTCAACATGGCGAGGATTTTTTAGATAACGTTCCATATAGACGCTGTCATCGCCAAACCATAGCTCTGCTTCTTGTTTGGCGGCTTGTACTTGTGGCAGCAAATGTTCAATGCGTTCAACCACGCGCATACCACGTCCACCACCGCCTGCTGCTGCTTTGATGAGCAGGGGAAAACCAATAGCTTTGGCTTGCTCCTCAGCATTAGCAAGGGTCACGCTACCCACTGAGCCTGGCACGGTGGGGACACCGGCTTTTTTCATGGCATTAATGGCAGAAATCTTATTGCCCATCAAGCGGATATGCTCGGGTGCAGGGCCTACAAAAGTTAAACCCGCTTCTTCAACGCGCTCGGCAAATTCAGCATTTTCTGATAAGAAACCATAACCAGGATGAATAGCATCAGCGCCTGAAATATCGGCAGCGGTTAAAATCGTGTCAATGTTGAGATAGCTTTGATTGGCATTAGGTTTGCCGATACAAATAGACTCATCAACAAAGCGTAGGTGCATGAGGTTTTCATCGGCAGTAGAATAGATGCCCACGGTCTGAATGCCCAGTTGCTTGCAGGCACGGACAATTCTGAGAGCGATTTCGCCACGATTGGCAATTAATAATTTTTTAATCATTGCTGTCCCTAATTTTTATCTGTTTAAACGATGTCATTCAAAGGTTAAAAATTAAGACTCATAGCGTACAATGGGCTGACCAAATTCTACCACATCGCCATTTTGTACTAAAATTTCAGCAATAATTCCGCTTTGGGTCGCCTCAAGCGGGTTCATGATTTTCATCGCTTCAATGATGCCCAAGGTATCGCCTGCTTGAACTTGTTGTCCCACTTTGATAAAAGGAGCGTCGTTAGGGCTTGGCGCCACATAGAATACGCCCACCATGGGAGATTTTTCTGTGATGCCAGTTTTGGTGGGAGCGATAGTGGTTTGGGCAGGTGGAGCCGCTGTGGTAGTGACAGTTTGCAGGTTGGCTTGAGGGAGATGACGGGTGATGGCGACTTTTTTATCGCCGTCTTCCACGGCTAGCTCAGCGAGTGCACGCTCTTCCATTAAGTCAATCAGTTGCTTAATTTTACTTATATCCATATGCTAATTACCTTTCAAATAATACGCTTTATTAACAAACTGTGCCTAGATGGCAGTATTGTAACAAGATTTTTCTAAAATAAATAGACATTGGGGGGTATATTTGTGTACGTTTGTACACTTAAAATTTGCAGCTGTGTTTCTAAGTTTTATATATTTAATAATATCAAATACTTATGTTATATTTAACCAATAATTTAGGGCGGCGGTATAGCCATAAGCGCCCATGCCGCAGATAACTGCTTGGGCTTTATCACTA
>CALAPG010000085.1 GCA_937889485.1 uncultured Moraxella sp.
TACAAACACTGCGCCACTTAAATAGCACCACTAAAGGTATCGCATTGATTAATATCGCCCGATTTTAGACCACGTGAAAACCAAGTCATGCGCTGCTGGCTACTACCGTGGGTAAAACTGTCAGGCACTACCGCTCGTCCACTAGCTTGTGCCAAGCGGTCATCACCGATTTGTTCAGCAGCATTGATTGCCTCTTCAATGTCCCCTTGCTCCAAAAACTGCACACGTTGCTGGTTGCGGTTTGCCCACACTCCCGCAAAACAGTCCGCTTGCAGCTCTTGACGCACGGATAGATGGTTAGCCTGTGCCTCACTAGCACGTTGGCTCGCTTCATTAATCTTTTGACTAATACCTAGCAATGTCTGTACATGGTGCCCCACTTCATGGGCAATCACATACGCCTGCGCAAAATCGCCTGCTTTACCTTGGTTTTGGGCATCACCCGAACCATTTTTATCGCCGCTAATGCCTAGCTTCTGCCGCATTTCTTGGAAAAACGAGGTATCTAAGTACACGCGTTGGTCTGCGGGGCAATAAAAAGGCCCTGTGGCAGCAGACGCACTGCCACAACCTGAGCGCACCATGCCATTAAACAGCACCAACTTTGGGTTTTGGTATTGCATATTATGTTCACGAAAAATCTGCCCCCACACTTCCTCCGTGTCTTTTAATACAACAGACGCAAATTTTTGATCTCGATCAGCGGTATTTTGATCAAGCGTTTGTTGCCCGCTGCTATTACCCCCTGTAATAGCACTACCCGTTTGCATAGCAGTCATGGGGTTCATACCAAATACCAACCACAGAATTAGGCCAATGATAATGCTACCAATACCCCCACCCACTACTTTGCCGCCGCTTACAAGTACGTTTGAGCTGCCCTCTCTATTTTCCCACTTCATAACACCCTCCAAATGCTATTTAGATTTTTATGATTCTCTTTTTATTGTATCATCATTGATTAAAATGTCTGTTTGAAAACGTAGTTTTATACAGTGTTTTGCAACCAAGTATAAACAATAAAAAACTGGCTGGATTCTCATAACAAAGCCAAATATAAGTTGGTAAATTTTCTTATAATTAGGCATTAATTTGTAATTATTGCAAAATAAAGATATCTTTAAAAAAAATTATGCGTATAATACATCATTTTAAATGAAAAGCTGATAAGATATCTTTTTTTCAAAAGATGATGATTGTAGTAAGCTTGTGTGGTTGTCGCGGGTTTTGTGGGCAATCGAGTGCATTGTTACTACCACTTGTCCGATTTATTATCTTTTTTTATAATTAAGCTATTTTAACTTGCTTAAGTTTGCGCTAAAATATCGCCTGTTTCATGTCCCGTGTATCTTTTAATTCTGAATAAGCTTGTTATTTAGAATATCGTTAGGTGAATACGGGGTTATTTTCTTTAGGAGAACACGTAATGAACGTTAAATTAATCGCTGTATCAAGTTTGGTTGCTGCATCTTTGGCTATGACTGCTTGTAGCAAAAAAGAAGAAGCTGCTCCTGCTGCCGCTTCTGCACCTGCTTCTACTGTAGTTGCTTCAACTACTGAAGCTGCTTCTGCACCTGCTGTAACTGCCTCTGCTGCTACTATCAATGCCTCTACTGTTGTAGTAGAAGCTGCTTCTGCACCTGCATCTGCGGTTGCTGCTGCTAACACGGTTGCTGACGCTGCTGCTTCTGCCGCCGCTTCTGTTGCTGATGCTGCTGCCTCTGCTGCAAAATAATCAGTTTTTAACTGATATAAAAGGGAACCTTTATGGTTTCCTTTTTTTATGCCTAAAAATTGCGTCAAAAAAAGTGGCACCGTTGTCCACTTTTTTTAAATATTCACAGTTTTAGGTATTGGCAGATTATGGGCTATTGCTTGATTGGCGCCGCGGGCATAAATTGTGCTGGGTTAGCAGCATTGCTATTAGCAGGCATTTGATTTTTGAGGGACTTGGCAACCTCAGGCGGCATGTAATTTTCATCATGTTTTGCCAATACTTCACTGGCAACAAATGTATTGCCTTCAATAGACCCTGTGGCAACCACGCCAGA
>CALAPG010000086.1 GCA_937889485.1 uncultured Moraxella sp.
CCAATGACTGTCTCACCTTGACTAATTATTAAGAGTTTCTTAAATTTGGTAGGTGTTTTCATCATGAGCCAAAGAGCAGTGGCTAATCTGGCTGGCGCAAAGCATAAGCAGTGGCATGGTAACTTGAGGTTAAGGCTTTTGGTCTTATACAATCACCATGCATCATTACCAATCACAGCCTTTGTGTTGTTGCGATGAACGCTACTTTCTGCTTTATTTGCAGTGTTTTTTTGTTATCACTGGGAAATGATACATGAGCCTTTTCGGATTTTTATCAAGCAATATTGCCATTGACCTTGGCACCGCGAATACCTTAATTTTCACCCCTGGTAAGGGTGTGGTACTCAATGAACCAACCGTGGTTGCCTTGCGTAGCAATCGTACCCAAAACCCTACTGTGGCTGCTGTCGGGCTTGATGCCAAGCAAATGTTAGGTCGTACCCCAGATAACATCACCGCAATTCGCCCCCTAAAAGATGGCGTCATTGCCGACTTTGAAGTTACCCAAAAAATGCTCAAGCATTTTATCAATAAAGTAAAAGTCAAACGTTTCTTAGCCAATCCTAATGTCATTGTGTGTGTACCGTGCAAATCAACTTTGGTAGAACGCCGTGCCATTCGTGAGGCGGTAGAGTCTGCAGGCGCAAACAAAGCACTACTCCTAGAAGAACCCATGGCAGCGGCGATTGGGGCAGGGCTACCTGTCCATGAAGCCAGCGGTTCTATGGTGGTGGATATTGGTGGCGGCACCACTGAGATTGCGGTCATTGCGCTGTCAGGCTGTGTGTATGCTGATTCAATTCGCATTGGTGGCGATGTGTTTGATGAGGCTATCATCACCCATGTGCGCCGTACCCACGGCTGCGTGATTGGCGAAACCACTGCCGAACGCATCAAAACCGAAGTGGGCACCGCCATTGATGAGCCAGACAATACCCTTGAAGTAGAAGTACGCGGACGTAGCATGGCAGAAGGGGTGCCAAAATCCTTTGTTGTGACTTCTACAGAAATCCAAAAAGCCCTTAATGATCCTATTGCTGCTATTATCTCGGGCGTTAAAGCGGCGTTAGAACAAACACCCCCTGAACTGTCAGCCGATATTGCCGAACGTGGCATTGTATTAACGGGTGGCGGTGCGCTGTTACGTAACCTAGACGTACTGATTTCTCAAGAAACTGGGTTACCTGTCACGGTAGCGGAAGATCCGTTAACTTGTGTCAGCCGTGGTGGTGGCAAAGCTTTAGACTTTATCAATAATAAAGCCCTAAATATGATTTTTGTATAACCCCTCAACTAGATGATCTCAGCCATGTCGCCCACACTGATGGCGTTAGCGGCATTGCTGGGCTGTATGATTATTTAATTTACGCTGCCTTGTACCCTAAATTTCACCAAACTGATCGGTGAATGCGCTGTTGGATGTTGCTTATGTCGCTCACTATTTTTACCCAGCAACCCCTTGCCATCCGCAAAACCATGATTGTTATTTTTGTTGCAATTGTGCTGATGCTGTTAGATAGTAAAAATACGCTTTGGTTTCAACCTGTCCGTGATATGAGCCATGCTGCCATGCAGCCTATTTACCAAATGTCTGTCTACCCAAGCTTTTTTGAAAGTTGGCTTGGCGGCACAATGACTAGCAAAGAGGCGCTGCGTCGTGAAAACGTGCAGCTAAAAGCGGCATTGGTGCATACCAAAGCCCAGCTGCAGCAGCAAGATTATCTGGTTGCCCAGAATGCACGGCTACAAGGACTGTTGTCGGCCACAACGCCAGATCACTTTAATTTGGTGTTATCACAAGTGATTGGCACCGATAGTAACCCACTGCGTCAGATGGTGGTCATCAATAAAGGCGAAAAAGACGGGGTTACTGTTGGTCAAACGGTGATTGATGAAAATGGTATTTTGGGGCAAGTGGTCAATGTTTATCCCAATACTTGCCGTGTACTGTTGATTAGCGATGACCAACTGTCTGTGGCGGTTACCATCAAGCGCACAGGACAAAAAGCGATTGTTTCAGGCAAAGGTAATCCGCAATATCTTGTGCTGGACTATATTTTTAAAGCCTCAGATGTGCGCATTGGCGATGAGCTGATTTCATCAGGGCTTGGTGGGCGTATTCCAGCAGGGTTTCCTGTGGGTCGGGTGGCAAAAGTAGAAGCCGAGCAAGCGGGCGGCTATGCCAAAATTATGGTCAAACCTGCCGCTAATTTTATCAATACTTCTTATGTTTTATTGCTTCAACAAAAAGGCTAACTGTCGCGATCATGGGTGTGCAGCAAAAAAAATCTAATTTGCATTTATATGGCGTGATGGCAATCAGTTTTATTGCAGCTTCGGTACTGAGTATTTATCCGCTATCTGCCAGTATTGCGTTATTTCGTCCCATGTGGATGGTTATGGCACTGATTTTTTGGTTGATTTTTCAGCCGAATTTGATTGGTGTGGGGCTGGCGTTTGGGGTGGGACTGATTGCCGATTGCCTAACGGATAGCCGTCTTGGTCAGCAAGCCTTATGCGCGGCAGTGATGGCGTTTTTTATTAAGTTTGTGAGTGGCTACCTGCGCCAATTGTCGGCAAATTTGGTGTGGTTATTGGCGGCGGCTTGTTTGCTGTTGTATCAAACAACACTGATTATTTTACATTTATTCACCCAAGCGGTGTTTGTGCCACAACTGCTGTATGCGGTTGGTGTCAGTGCACTTATTTGGCCGCTTTTGGTTGCTTTATTAACTCGCTACACGCGTTAAGAAATAGCTATGTTTAGTTTTCCAGCATTTAATTTGTCAGCGGCTATGCCGATTATTTTGGCGTCTACTTCGCCAAGGCGGCGTGAATTATTGCAGCAAGTGGCGGTGGCGCATACTTGTGTGTCCCTCAATATTGATGAACGTCAGCAGCCACAAGAGTTGGCACTAGACTATATTCAAAGAATGGTCAGTCAAAAAGCCCAAGCGGCACTGGGCAGTTTGCCAGATAACATAAACCAAGCGGTCATTATCACGGCGGATACCATTGGCGTGTTGGCAAATGGCACAGTGCTACAAAAACCCACGGATTTTGCCGATGCCTGCGTCATGTGGCAACAAATGAGTGCTAGCACCCACCAAGTATGGACAGCGGTTCAAGTGAGCCGCGTGGAGCCAGTGGAAAGCAAGAAGCAGCTAGTATGGCAAAAACAAACAACGGTTGCCACGGCGGTGACTTTTATTGAGTTAAACCATGATATGATGCAGCGTTATTGGCAAAGTGGTGAACCTGCCGATAAAGCGGGTGGCTATGCCATTCAAGGATTGGGCGCGGCATGGGTCAAAACTATCAACGGCAGCTATAGCAATGTGGTAGGGTTGCCATTGGTTGAGACGTTGCAGCTGATTGAGGAGGCTATGACGTCATGAGGTATATGCATACAAAAGCCGTACGGGTGTTGACCCATACGGCTTTTTTTTGCCAAGTCGAATGCTTACGCTAATTTGGCTTTAACCAATTTTGACAAGAGGGCGGGGTCAGCGCGTCCCGCGGTTTTGACTTTGAGGGCATTCATCACGCTACCCATCTGCTGCATGGAAGTGGCGCCTTGCGCGGCAATCTCTGCTTCAACCAAGGCAGTCACTTCATCTTCACTCATGGCTTGTGGCAAAAACTGGCTGATGACATCAATTTCAAATTGCTCTTTTTGTGCCAAATCTTCCCGCCCATTGGCAGCAAAAATTGCCAAAGATTCTTGGCGCTGTTTGACTTGTTTTTGCAAAATTTCTAACACGCCTGCATCTTCTAATGAAATTTGACGGTCAATTTCAATTTGTTTAATGACGGCTTGCACGTTACGCAGTACTTTCACTTTTTCAAGCTCGCGCGCTTTCATTGCGGTTTTGACCACATCGGTCAAGGTGTCTTTTAATGAGATTGTGGGTAATGAGGTCATGGGGTTTTTCTTCCTTACAAAAAAATGGCTAGAGCAGCACGGGTATGCCACTTAATGAAGCTGCCTAAAAATATCACATCAAACATTGCATAAAAAAAGCCACTTATACAAAGCGGCTTTTGGTATTTACTGTCATTTGGTTGTCTTGCGACAAGTCACCAATTAGTAAAGACGAGTTGTGCGTACTGATTCACGTGACATTTTCTTTTTGTAACGTTTTACCGCGGCAGCTTTTTTGCGTTTACGTTCTTGAGTCGGTTTCTCATAGAATTCGTGTTTACGTACATCTGCTAAAATACCTGCTTTCTCACAAGCACGCTTAAAACGACGAATGGCGATATCAACGGGTTCGTTCTCTTTAACCTTTACTGCTGGCATGTAGACTCCTTAGGTCTGGGCTTATTCACCATGAATAAGCAAAATTAATAGGCAAGGGACATTAATCTGGCTGTATAGTACATTATTAGCCCATCAGCCTACGACAAGGCATCAGCTCAGATTAGCATAGACTTAACTTGGCACTAGGCGTAAATTAAGCTAAAAAATAGGCACGAATTCTAACCAAATATTGCGTATAAGTCAATGATAAATGCGTTAATTTGATTGCATGAGGCAAGATGATAGTTAAAATAAGCACTGCCTCACATAGCCGCTGTGGTTATTTGGATAGATTTCAATGATTGCAGTAATGATTTAGCCGCCAACATTTAATTTACTATTTTATTAGCATCGTAGTAATGATAATATAGCGTTAACAAAAGATAGCTAAAAATGCGTTTATTAAAATCCGCCCACCCTTTTGCCCGTAACGTCCAGCAAAATTGAGCTACCCGCAAGATGACAAGCCAAGGTGATCAGTGGTTTTGAGAGCAACGTGAGATCCTCTTTTACGATTATTTAGAAGGAAAAGATAATGCGATATTTATCAAAACGTAGTGTAACGCTAGCAAGCTGCATCGTTGCGATGGGCTTGAGCCTAACCGCCTGTAATAAGCACGAAACTGCCGAAGAACACCAGCCTACTGAAGAAATCGCTGCACAGCAAAGTGAAATTGCGCGTGCCAACAATCCAGCCCCTGTGTCAAAAGAAAAAGCCAGCCCAGCTGCCGCATTTGCTGCCGCCCCAGCTGCTGCTAGTGGCACCGCCCCTGCCGATACTAATACTGCCACCGCTGCTGCTGCACCTGCAGGTGATGCAGGCGAAAAACTATATGCCAGTGTTTGCAAAACCTGTCATGAAGGTGGGTTGATGGGCGCGCCTAAATTTGGCGACAAAGCGTCATGGCAACCTCGTATTGCCCAAGGCAAAGAAACTCTATACAAACACGCCATTGGCGGTTTTCAAGGCAAAAATGGTGTGATGCCAGCAAAAGGTGGTAGCACGGCATCGGATGATGAGGTCAAAGCCGCTGTGGATTATATGGTATCAAAAGCAAGTTAAATCCAAGCCGAACCAAACCCAAGCTAGGTCAACTAGATAGACCGCACTAACCAATAAAACCAGTCAAATACTTTGACTGGTTTTTCTATGGAAGATGGGGAATAATACGTTTTTTACCATGCTTTAATTTCATATGTTTAATTTGATTTTGATAGAGAGTCGCTTATGACCCCTGCCATCAACCTTGCCAAAAAACTCAAAATCTCTTTTACCCTTCATGAGTATTCTCATGATGCCAATAGCGAAAGTTATGGTCTTGAGGCAGCAGAGAAGCTACAAGTGGACGCCAGTCAGGTTTTTAAGACCTTGGTCGTACAAGATGAACAAGATAAATTGGCAGTGGCGGTATTGCCAGTGGCAAACCTACTCAACCTAAAAAAAATGGCAAAAGCCATGGGTAGTAAAAAAGTACATATGGCAGATCCTAAACTGGTAGAACGCACGACAGGTTATGTGCTAGGCGGTGTCAGCCCACTTGGGCAAAAAAAACGGCTGCCCACCATAATCCACACAACAGCCTCACAGCACCTAACGATTTTTTGCAGTGGTGGCAGGCGTGGGTTAGAAATTGAACTAAGTCCAGTAGATTTGGCAAAGGCAATCAATGCCCAGTTTTTTGATATTATCCAAGATGACTAATTAGCGGCACTCATTAGCGACCAAGCCAATTAAGCATTCAGTAACTACAGTCACTATAGAAAGGATTCATATGCCACATATTATTATTGAAGTGAGTGATGACAAGCTCATTTGCCACCCTGAGCAGCTACTGGCAAGTATCAACCAAAGTTTGTGGCAATCCAATCACTTTAAACAGCCAACAGAAATCAAAACGCGGTTGTATACTGCAGCGCATGCCTTATCAGGCGTAGCGGCAGATGATCATCAAGCGTTTATCATGGTGCATTTTTATCTGTTGGCAGGGCGTGATGATGCCACGATTAGGCATTTGAACCAAACAATCGCCCAAACCATTCATCAACATATGGCGGTGATAGAGTCATATCAGTCAAAAGCAAAACTACAAATCTGCGTCAATTCTACCGAGCTTAGTAACAATTATGTAAAACAACTATTTTAAACTGCGTTAAAAATAATACACATTTTTTGAACAATGAGGCAAAAAGTCGCGGGTTTTGCCTTATAATAGCCAAGAATTTTTGGATTATATTGCCCATTAACCATATGCTATGGGTATTAATTATCTGGTTGCAACTGATAACGGCCTAAAACGCGCATAAGATCACTGGCGGCTGTGACGCGCCGGATGCCATATCAAGATGACTAAACAGTCACTTGCGTTGTTCTCATCCACTAACAAACATAGTAAACTATTGAAGATTTTGTTTTGTGGGCAATGTGTCAAAAATTCTCAAAACATCATGACAAAACATCATTTTTTAACGATTTTTCCCGTTGTTTTTCAACATAACTCAAGGAGTTAGCAATGATTTATCAAGGAAATAGCCTCTCAGTATCGCTACTCGAAGACGGTATTGCTAAGTTAAGCTACGATAATCAAAAAGAAATCGTGAATAAGTTTGACCAAGCAACCGTTCAAGAATTTGCCGAAGCAGTAGCGGCGTTAGAGCAAGCCTCAGAGGTCAAAGGGCTCATCGTAACGTCAGGTAAGAAAGTATTTATTGCTGGGGCTGACATCACTGAATTTGTTGGAAACTTCAAAAAACCAGAAAACGAAATCGCCGCTTGGGTCTTTGAAATCAATAAGACCTTTAACCGTTTTGAAGACCTACCATTTCCAAAAGTCGCTGCCATTAATGGCGCTGCCATGGGTGGTGGTACCGAGATGACATTGGTATGTGATTACCGTGTCATGAGCGACAAAGCGAGCATTGGTTTACCTGAAGTTAAATTAGGTATCTTCCCAGGATTTGGCGGTTCTGTCCGCTTGCCTCGTATCATTGGTATTGACAACGCGCTAGAAATCATCGCCACGGGCGAGGCGCAAAAACCCGCCGCTGCCCTTAAAGTTGGCATGGTAGATGCGGTGGTATCTGCTGAACAGTTAGAAGCCTCTGCCATTGATTTGGTCAAAAAATGTATCAAAGGTGAATTGGACTGGAAAGCCCGTCATAACGAAAAACTTAGCCCAGTCAAGCTCAATCCACTAGAGCAAGCCATGGCGTTTAACTCAGCCAAAGGCGTCTTATTTGCAAAAGCCAATCCTGCACAATACCCAGCACCCAAAATTGCCCTAGAAGCCATCGAAAAACACGTCAACTTACCGCGCGACAAAGCCCTAGAAGTAGAAGCGGCAAGCTTTGCTAAAGCTGCCAAAACCCCACAAGCTGAAAGCTTGGTTGGACTATTCTTAAATGACCAAGCGGTGCGCAAATTGGTCAAACAGCACACCGCCAAAGCACACGATATCAAAGAAGCCGCCGTACTTGGTGCAGGTATCATGGGTGGCGGTATTGCCTACCAAGCCGCATCAAAAGGCTTGCCTATTATCATGAAAGACATCAAATCAGAGCAGCTTGACTTGGGTATGTCTGAAGCCAGCAAACACCTTGCTAGCGGTATGAAACGTGGCAAAATCACCCCAGAGATTATGGGACAAACCCTAAGCCGCATTCGTCCCACCCTCAATTATGGGGACTTTGGCGAAACCGATATCGTCATCGAAGCGGTGGTCGAAAACCCAAAAGTTAAACATGCCGTACTCAAAGAAGTGGAAGGCTTGGTCAAAAAAGATTGTATCTTGGCGTCAAATACGTCAACTATTTCAATCACCTACTTGGCATCTGTGCTTGAGCGTCCAGAGAATTTTGTAGGCATGCACTTCTTTAACCCTGTACACCGTATGCCATTGGTAGAGGTGATTCGTGGTGAAAAATCAAGCGAAGAAGCCATTGCTACCACTGTTGCGTTAGCAGAAAAAATGGGTAAAGTGCCAGTCGTGGTCAATGACTGCCCAGGATTCTTGGTCAACCGCGTGTTATTCCCTTACTTTGGCGCATTTGATTTATTAATGAAAGAAGGCGCAGATTTTCAGCATATTGACAAAGTTATGGAAAAATTCGGCTGGCCGATGGGCCCTGCCTACCTAATCGACGTAGTCGGTCTAGATACAGGAGTGCATGGCGCTGAAGTGATGGCAGAGGGTTTCCCTGACCGTATGAAACCTGACTACAAAGGTAGCATCGCTGCACTCTTTGAAGCCAACCGCCTAGGACAAAAGAACGGGGTAGGTTTCTACAAATATGAAGTGGACAAAAAAGGCAAACCTGCCAAAAAAGCTGACCCTGCAACATTAGAGGTCTTAAAATCTGTGGTGGCAGACAGCAAACCATTTGAAGACCAAGAAATCGTAGACCGTATGATGCTGGCACTTTGCAACGAAACCGTGCGCTGCCTAGAAGACAACATCGTTGCCACGCCCGCAGAGGCAGATATGGCAATGATTATGGGGATTGGTTTCCCACCGTTCCGTGGCGGCCCATGCCGTTATATTGACCAAGTTGGTTTAGACAACTACTTGGCGCTGTGTGAAAAATACGCCTATTTAGGTAAAGCCTACGAAGCCCCTCAAAAAATCCGTGACATGGCTGCCAAAGGCGAAACTTTTTACCCACAAGCATAATCGACAAACATAAATTTTAAGGAGAATTAAATGACTACATTAAGTCCAAAAGATGTCGTGATTGTCGATGGCGTTCGTACCGCAATGGGCAAATCAAAAAATGGTATGTTCCGTAACGTGCGTGCCGATAGCATGTCAGCTGAGCTAGTCAAAGCCTTGGTAAAACGCAACCCCTTTGATACCAAACTGGTAGAAGATGTGATCTGGGGCTGTGTTAACCAAACCCTAGAGCAAGGGCTCAACATTGGGCGTAACGTTGGCTTGCTGGCAGAGCTACCCAAAACTACCGCAGGTCAAACGGTCAACCGCCTGTGTGGCTCATCTATGCAAGCGCTGCATACCGCGGCTGCCCAAATCATGACGGGTCAAGGCGATGTATTTATCATCGGTGGCGTTGAGCACATGGGACACGTCGGCATGATGCATGGCGTAGACTTGAATCCTGAAGCCTCAAAATACTATGCCAAAGCCTCAAATATGATGGGTCTAACCGCAGAAATGCTGGGACGTATGAACAATATCAGCCGCCAAGAACAAGATGCGTTTGGTGTTGAATCACACCGCCGCGCATGGGCAGCAACCCAAGCAGGTCGTTTTGACAACGAGATTGTGGGCATTGAAGGGCATGACGAAAACGGCAACCTGCAACTTTGCACCATTGACGAGGTCATCCGTCCTGATGCCAACCTAGAAACCTTCCAAGCCCTGCGCCCTGTATTTGACCCCAAAGGTGGCAGCGTCACCGCAGCAACCTCATCAGCGTTATCAGATGGCGCATCCGCCATGCTCATCATGTCAGCCCAAAAAGCCAAAGACTTGGGATTAACACCACGCGCCCGTATCCGCTCAATGGCAGTAGCGGGCTGTGATGCCGCTATTATGGGTTATGGTCCTGTACCTGCCACCCAAAAAGCGCTAAAACGGGCTGGCATGAGCTTAGAAGATATCCAAACCATCGAACTGAACGAAGCATTTGCCGCACAGGGTTTGTCAGTACTAAAAGGTCTCAACCTACAAGACAAACTAGACATCGTTAACCTAAACGGTGGCGCCATTGCCCTAGGGCACCCACTAGGCTGCTCAGGGGCGCGTATCACTACCACACTACTTAACGTGATGGAACAACAAGACACCCAAATCGGTCTTGCCACCATGTGTATTGGTTTGGGTCAAGGGATTGCAACCATTATTGAACGTGTATAATCATTTTGTTGTAACAAAAGCCCTTGATCTGAATCAAGGGTTTTTTTACGCACTCACTTTGCTTTACGGATGTTGTTTTACTAATACTGCTTTACCATAAAGTCTAAGAAAATTTTTGCCAAATCTGTTATGTTGTCTAGACAAAAATAGATAAATATAGGTGTATTGTGAGTTTATTCCAAAATCTACTAATTATTTGTATATTAGTGTTGATTTCCAGTTTTTTCTCCATTT
>CALAPG010000087.1 GCA_937889485.1 uncultured Moraxella sp.
CGATAAAAGATCGGGTTGTCTTCTTGAGTTTTTTTGGCTTTGGCAACTTGCACAGCGTAGCTTGCGCGCTCGTTGATTAGGGTTTGGATTTTTTCATCGACGGCATCAATTTTGTTGCGCAGTGAAAGTAGCTCATCTTGGCTGATGGTTTGATCATTCATAAAATTACGACCCAATATAAAATAGCGCTCTGGCAAAGGCGGTTGTTTGCAGCGATTGCCCTTCGCAAATAACGGCAAAATAATGTTTTAATACTAGCATAAATGACCGCGGGTAAGCGAGTTACAATAGCAGCTTTTTTATGATATACCTGCCCAAACCGCCATTTTCATTAGCAAAATGAGGGTTGCGCATTTTATTTTTAATCAACAAAAAACCAAAAAACACTAGCGACTGTCATCAAAATTATGGTAGCTTTCTGTTAACTGTTTTACACTTAAAAAAACCAACCAAATTAGGGAATGGTATGACCTCAAGCCTAAACCAGCTCAAAATGATGACAACTGTGGTCGCTGATACGGGTGATTTGCAAGCGATTGCCCGACTCAAACCTGTCGATGCCACCACCAATCCAAGTTTGATTACCAAAGCACTCAGCGCCCCTGCCATGCAGCCCATTTTAATTGACGCCCTCAACAAGCACCCCAATGACCTAGATGCAGTGATTGATGAATTGACCATTTACATTGGGACAGAAATTTTAAAATTAATTGATGGGCGCGTTTCTACCGAGGTGGACGCGCGTCTTTCCTTTGATACAGACGCCACGGTGTTAAAAGCCCAGCAATTTATCAAAGCCTATGAAGCAGCGGGTATTGACAAAAAGCGTGTTTTAATCAAAATTGCAGGGACATGGGAAGGCATCCAAGCCGCGCGCATCTTAGAGCAACAAGGTATTCATTGTAACGTCACGCTGTTATTTGGGCTGCACCAAGCCCAAGCCTGTGCAGATGCCAATGTCACGTTGATATCACCATTTGTGGGTCGTATTTTGGACTGGCAAAAAAATTATGAGGCGCGCTCTGAGATTGCAATTACTGAGGATAAAGGCGTAAATTCAGTCAAAACAATTTACCATTATTTTAAACAACACGGCTATCACACCCAAATCATGGGCGCAAGTTTTCGCAATATTCAACAAATTACCGCACTGGCAGGTTGTGACCTACTCACCATTTCGCCTGAATTAATTGATGAACTGGCTAGTAGTGATCTTAAAATCGAGCGCCAGTTATTCCCAGACATGCAATTTGTTGAAATCAAAAAAGACATACTCGATAAAAATAGCTTTGCTAACGCACACGCCAAAGACCCGATTACCCAAGCCTTGCTACCTG
>CALAPG010000088.1 GCA_937889485.1 uncultured Moraxella sp.
TGATGCCCGAATAGGTTGTTACATCAAGCCCCGCTTCACTATCAACAGGGTCAGAAATGACGGTTTCAGAAATAACGGGGTCAGTGACTAAATCTGTTGGTGTGACGGGTGCTACGGATTGTTTAGCAGCTGCTTGATTAGGGAGAGTTGGCTCAAAAGCAAGTACATTTTGAGAAAAAATGGGAACAAGCACACTGCCAAGCAGCATTGCCAACATACGGCGGTGACCATGAATGTGCTGCAATGAAAGCGTCAAAGGGCTTAAGCGTGGGGCGGATGGCTGGATTAAAGCAAGTGAATGACAAGAAGATGAGCGAGGCGAAAAATTCACAAGTTTTTTCATTAGACAGATACCAAAGACGCAGAATAAAAACCCAAACATCATATCACTAGCGCGGTCAATATACTATCTTTTCGCAGGGATAAAATTGCAAACTTGCCACGTTCCTCTTGAGAGATTGGCAGATTTTCGGTAGCATAGAACATTTTTAGCCATAACAGCCAATCCTTATGAATCAGCCTCCCAAACTGCCTGTCATTTCCCAACAAAATACCACGGTCAATCAGCGTGATAACCAACTGCACACATGGTTATCGCAAGTGTTTCAAGCGCAGCCTTTTACGCACCAACGACTACCAGGTGATGCTAGTTTTCGTGGCTATCATCGGCTCACGGTGGGTGATGCGCGCTATATAGTGATGGATGCGCCCCCTGAAAAAGAGTCGGTCAAAGCATTTATCGTGGTGGATCAATTGATGGCAGAACATGTGCATGTGCCCAAGCTGATTGCCACCAACGAGGCGCAAGGGTTTATTGTGCTAGAGGATTTGGGTAACACCGATTTTGCCGATGTCATTGCCAAAGATGTGAACGATATAAAAAACCTACCCACAACCGCCCATCTTTATCAACAAGCCATGCAAGAGATTTTGGCTATTCAGCACATTGATATCAATCAAGCACAAGCAGTCATCCCACAATATGATGAGACGCTGCTTGGCAACGAGATGGCGTTATTTAGCGAGTGGTTTTTGCCTTACATAGGTGTCAGCATGACCACAGACACCCAAGCACTGTGGCAAGCACTGCAAACGGACATCGTCAAGCAAGTCACAGCGCAGCCCCAAGTTGTTGTGCACCGTGATTTTCATAGCCGCAATTTGATGGTACTGGCAGACAGTAATCGGTTGGGGGTGATTGATTTTCAAGATGCGGTGATTGGTGCTTATACTTATGATTTGGCGTCCTTATTGCGAGACGCTTATATCAATTTTGATGAAAATTGGGTAACTGAGCAGCTTGCGTGCTACCATCAGCTGGCACAGATTGACAAAAACTTAGCAGACTTTACGTTGGACTTTAATGTCATGAGCCTACAGCGGCATCTCAAGGTGCTAGGGATTTTTGTGCGTCTGTTTGAGCGTGATGGCAAAGACCGCTATCTTGCCAATTTACCCAAAGTGTTTAATGATTTGTTGCACGCGCTAGCTGCCGTTAATGCCAAGGGTGAGTCTGATAATGTTGCGGCATTTACGCAGTGGCTAACCACGGTAGTCAAGCCAGCCTTTGACCAAAAAATTCAAGGGTAACGCCATGAACCAACCCATCCGCCAAGCCATGATTTTGTCCGCAGGCAAAGGCACACGACTGCGCCCTTTAACCCTAACCACACCAAAACCATTGGTGGAAGTGGGCGGTCAGCCGCTGATTGTGTGGCATATCAAAGCCCTTAAGCAAGCAGGCATTCAAGACATCGTGGTCAACGTGTCTTGGCTTGCCGATAAATTAATCG
>CALAPG010000089.1 GCA_937889485.1 uncultured Moraxella sp.
GTGGCGTTTGTTTGGCAAGTCTTTTTGGTTGTAGTCAATCTAATAACAAAGCCGCTGATAGTACCGCAGCAAGTAGTGCCAGTGCTACCGCGACCCAAGCGGGTGATAGTAAATACGTTGCCATTACCGCTATTGTGGAGCACCCTGCATTAGATGCGGTGCGCCAAGGGGTGATTGAAGAGCTTAACAATGAAGGCTTTAAAGAAGGTCAAAATCTCAAAATCAATTTCCAATCAGCGCAAGGCAACACCGCCACAGCAGGGCAAATTGCCAAACAGTTTGTGGCTGAAAAACCCGATGCCATTGTTGCCATTGCCACCCCATCTGCCCAGTCAATGGTTGCCGCCACTACCAGTATTCCCGTTATTTTTTCGGCGGTGACCGACCCTGTGGCTGCCAAATTAGTCAAATCATGGGACGCCTCTGGCACCAATGTTACTGGTGCCTCCGACAGCTTACCACTAGACCCTCAAATTGAATTAATGAAAAAAGTGGTGCCCAATTTAAAAACCGTGGGTTATGTATATAGTCCTGGTGAAGTAAATTCTACCGTGGTCTTAAAAGAGCTCGAAGCCAAGCTAAAACCTATGGGCATTACCGTTATTGCCGCGCCTGCACAGCGCAGCACCGATATTCCACAAGCCACACGTGGATTGCAAGGTAAAGTGCAGCTTATTTATACCTCTTTGGACAATAACGTGGTTTCGGCATACGAAGCGTTGTACCAAGCTGCCAAAGAAATCAAAGTGCCTTTGGTGGCATCGGATACAGGCTCAGTAGCACGGGGTGCGGTTGCCGCCATGGGTATCAACTACAAAACGCTGGGTATTGAAACAGGCAAAATTGTGGGGCGGGTACTTAAAGGCGAAGCACCTGGTAGCATCAAGCCTGTCACCCTACAAAAACTTGACTTGTACCTAAGCCCAAAACATGCGCAAGAAGTGGGTATTACCCTATCGCCTGCGCTGATTGGTGAAGCGGCAGAAGTTGAGCCAGCCCCTGCTGCCAAATAATGACAGCGTATGTCAAGTTTTTGGCTTGCTCACCTGTGAGCATAACGTGATAATTATTGTTTATGCCAAGCAAGTATTAAATTTTTTAAACCATTGTTTAAATTATATAAAACTTGCTTGGTTTACCCTTACCCCCGACTGCTTGTTGAATTGATAAGCGGTCTTTACTTTTTTGTGTGATTGAACTATGTCGTTACTTGCTTTATTTGGTGCCCTAGAAAGTGGTCTAATCTATGCGTTGGTAGCTTTGGGCGTTTATATTTCTTTTCGCGTCTTGGATTTTCCCGACTTAACCGCCGATGGTAGCTTTCCTTTGGGCGGCGCGGTGGCTGGGGTTGCTATTATTGCCAATGTCAATCCGTGGCTTGCCTGTATTTTTGGTATGTTAGCAGGCGGTATGGCTGGCGTGGTAACGGCGTGGCTTCATGTCAAACTGGGCATTTTACAGCTTTTATCCAGTATTTTGGTGATGGTGGCTTTGTATGCAGTCAATTTGCGCATTATGCAAGCACCTAACTTAGCGCTACTGGGCGAACCCACTATTTTTGGTGATTTGGTCAATGAAAGCAACGGTTACTGGATGCGCTGCCTTATTATTGGCGGGGTGGTCATTGCCGCAAAGTTATTGCTTGACTGGTTCTTTAGTACAGAAACTGGACTTGCCATGCGCGCAACAGGCTCTAATCTTAAAATGGCACAGGCCCAAGGTATCGCAACCTCTCGTAGTATTTTGATGGGTATGGCAATCTCGAATGGTTTGATCGCTCTTGCGGGCGCGATTTTTGTACAAACGCAAGGCGGTGCTGATATTTCAATTGGTGTAGGTACGATTGTGATTGGGCTTGCCGCGGTGATTATTGGTGAGACTATTATTCCTTCAAAAAAAATGTTTTGGATTACTTTATCTGCCATTGTGGGCGCTATTCTTTATAAATTCTTTATCCAAGTGGCATTGTCTAATGAGTCACTTAAAGCCATTGGGTTTGGGCCACAAGATGTCAATTTGGTCACCGCGTTGTTGGTGGTATTTGCCTTAATTCTGCCCAAAATTAAATCAAAAATTTTAAGCCGCCGTTATAAGCAAGCCGCTTAATTGATGATTTTTTACTGATTCTGGCACCCAATATTTTTATGCATAAACAAGGATAGCCCATTATGATGCACGCGGATAATCTACGACTCACTTTTAATCCTGGCACTCCCATTGAAAACCCTGCTTTGCGCGGTATTAGCCTTCGTATTGAAGAAGGCGAATTTGTGACCGTCATTGGTACCAATGGCGCAGGCAAATCAACGTTTTTAAATACCATTGCGGGTACTATTAAGGTAGATAGCGGCAAAATCAGCCTTAATAACATTGATGTGACCAAAAAATCTGCCCACCAGCGTGCCCATTGGGTGGCGCGAGTTTTTCAAGATCCAATGGCAGGCACTTGCGAGGCACTGACTATTGAAGAAAACATGGCGCTGGCTTATAAACGCGGCGAATCAAGGTTTTTAAAAGGGGCATTAAATAGTAAAAATCGTGAAATTTTTCGTGAAAAACTAGCCATTTTAAAACTGGGTCTAGAAAATCGTCTCACCGATCGCATGGGGCTACTCTCTGGCGGACAGCGTCAAGCCGTAAGCCTATTGATGGCGTCATTACAGCCTTCCAAAATTTTATTGCTTGATGAACACACTGCCGCCCTTGACCCCAAAACCGCCGCGTTTGTGCTAGACCTGACTGACAAAATTGTGAAAGAAAACAACCTCACCACTATGATGGTGACCCACTCGATGCAGCAAGCTCTCAACCATGGCACCCGCACCGTGATGCTGCACCAAGGGCAGGTCGTGCTTGATGTATCGGGCGATGAACGCCGCGGCATGACGGTGCATGACTTGCTCAACATGTTTGAGCGTACCCGTGGCGAGGTGGTGGAAGACGATAGCTTGATTCTAAGCTAGTCACTACCACCTGCGTGGCGCTATCACATTAACAGATGCACACCAATAACATAAGTTATCCATTTTTTTACACACAATCATGCTTTGTTCCGTCATAATCTGAGCAGATGAAAATAACCATATTTTCCCGTGCGAACAAGTAACAACAAGTAACAAAAAATTTTGAGGGTCACTTGCATGATTGATTTAAAATCCTTATTTGTGAAGGCAGTAGAAGATAAAACACTCAACGTCAACGAATATATTTTTATGCCCGAACGTGTGGATATGATGATAAAAGACGGGCGCTTAAGCTGTGTGCTCAATACCAATGGCAAAGTTGATTTTATCTACCATAAAAATGGCATCACCGAAGTGCGTTCTGGGCTGCGCAAAAGCCCATTTACCTCGTTTCGTAACGAACTACACTATGGGGTATATGATGATGTCGTTGATGAGGTGATTGAATCTGTAGAAAAAATTATCGCTAGCCAATCCAAATATTTTAATTTTGCCACAGACGCTGAATAGCCAATCGGTAAATAAAAAAGCTGAAACCTAGGTCTCAGCTTTTTTTTATG
>CALAPG010000090.1 GCA_937889485.1 uncultured Moraxella sp.
TTTGAAAAAAAAATTTATGGTGGCTTAAAAGGTCAAATCCGCCTAGCGGTGCTACGCCACGACATTTTTAATTGGATCACCACTTGGCAAGCCAACCATAACCGCCCCCTTCGCGTATTGGATGTTGGCGCAGGCTTGGCACAAATAGCCATTGAGCTTGCCAAAGCTGGGCACGACATTACCATCAATGACATCTCTGCCAATATGTTAGCCATTGCCAAACAAAACGCAGGCAATTTGGCACAAAACATCACGTGGCACACTTGCCCCTATCAAGATTTAAATGACAAACTCAGTGGCAGCTATGATTTAATCTTATGCCATGCCCTGCTTGAGTGGCTTGCCGAGCCAAAAGCCATTATGCAATTTTTTGATGAGTGGCTTGCCGATGAGGGCGCGTTGTCATTGTGTTTTTATAATCCCGTGAGTTTTGTGTACCGCAATTTGGTGATGGGCAATTTTAACTTATTACAAAAGACCGATTTTAAAGCTGACAATGGCAGCCTAACCCCTAACAACCCTGTGGCAAAAGATGAGGTCGTGGCTTGGCTCGATGACAAACACTATGAGATTTTGCATACCTCAGGCTTACGGGTGTTTCACGACTACTCACCGCTCAAACGTGGTGGACACACCAATCCTGATGCGGTGATTGAGATGGAGGTGGCGTATAGCGGACAAGCGCCTTATAAATGGCTGGGGCGCTATTTGCATTTTTTGGTTTGTCGGGCGGGCGCTACTTAAGTGCTATTTAGGCGCTACTTAAAAATATGCCGCTTCTTTCATCAGCTCGATGGCAAGTTTTTGTTTTTCGCCATATTCACTGACCGCGATGGGACTGGCTTCTAAATCCCCCCATGATTTTAGTAAGACGGTGGCTTCTGTATTTTTATCAATAGGATAGGTTTTACTCAGACTGGCGTACAATGTTTGTTGGTCTTTACTGGCTAGCCACTCTATTAAGCCCAAGGCAAGTTCTGGGTGCTTGGCAGCATGGGGGATTGCAGCGCCCGTGATGTTGGTATGAACGCCACCGTAGCCTTTATTAATAAAGGTTAGCTGGATCGGGGTCTGGGGATGTGCTTGTAAATAACTGGCATAATGATGACTACTGACTAATCCTAGCTGACATTTGCCATTTTCAATGGCTTTTAATACTTCTGTATCATCGAGTACCACAGGCATGGTTAAATTGGCCATCCATCCTTGCATCACTTCTTGGGTTTTTTTATCGCCTAAGTTATTGATGAGGTTGACTACGAGTGATTGGTTGGGAATATATCGCCCTTGGCTCATACACAGTTTTTGTGACCATTTGGTTTTGGCTAAGTCGGCATAGCTTGAGATGTCATTGGCGTGCAGTACACGACTGTCATACACCGCGGTGCGTGCGTAGGATGATAATGCAATCCAGTTGCCATCAGGGTCACGGTAGCGTTGCGGAACATTGGCAAGCGCTTTTTCTGTGTTAAACGGCTGCAATAGCCCCGCTTCTGCGGCGGTATTAAATACCCCCGTATCTTCGGTGAGGATAATATCGGCAGGGCTGTTGGCGCCTTCTGCTTTTAGCCGCGCCAAAATTGACATGGGCTCATCTTGCACGATGTGGATGGGTATGGCATTTTTTTCGGCATACACGGTAAGTAGCGGCGCTAAGGCAGTTTTATCTATCGAAGTATACACCGTGATTTGATTGGCGGTAGGGGCGCTGCTACTAGCAGGAACAGCAGCGCTAGCAACTGAGACTGAGGCGGGGGTTTTGGCTGCCGCTGGCGGCTCAGATGGGCTGCAAGCGGTTAGGGTTAGGCTGACGCCCAATACGGCTACTGGCATGATTCGACTTATGATACGAGTAGGCAAAACATGTCCCTCTAACGCTGAGGGGGCAATCTTAGACCAAAAATAGGCAACATTTGCGGTGATGTTTTTTTTGGGGAATGGTGGACGCTGATGACCCGCTTCCGATGTACGATAACACGATAACATAAATAGCTGTTGCCTTTCAAAAAATGAAACCATAATACATACCCGTCAATAAGCCATGATTATAGCATTGTTAATAGTATGAATAAGTGAAAAAAGTCAACGTATCGAGCAAATATCAAATTAAATAATAGCTCACGAATGCAAAAATTTTCCTTGACGCAAAAAGTAGTCCACTTGCTGTGCTACAGGCGGGTACCACAATAACCCTGTATGGGAGGCAGGTAACACCAAATGATCTGCTGCCCCTATGAGCTTCGTTTCATGCACAAACACAGTGCCGTCATTGACTTGCCACGTGGGCTCAAGAGGTGCCAATTGGCGTTTACTTGGCAATATCAGTTTTCCAAGCCCCACTGATC
The DNA here is from genome assembly GCA_937889485.1 of uncultured Moraxella sp. Lineage (GTDB taxonomy): Bacteria > Pseudomonadota > Gammaproteobacteria > Pseudomonadales > Moraxellaceae > Faucicola. Next base: position 2,346 of record CALAPG010000090.1, read on the forward strand.
TTGAGCCTGCGATACTACCCAGCGCGACCCCTTGCGGTAGTAGCGGCGCATGCCCATCTAACCCTTGAAAATAAGCTTGTCCCACAAAACTTGGCACATACTTAACAATGGTATGAGCACTGATACTGCCGTTATGCGGTGTGCCAATGGTCACGCAGCGTGGTACTTGCCACTGGGGATAACGGCTCAAAAAATCGCGGATCACTAGCCCGCCCAAGCTATGACCCACCAGATAGATAGGCGTTTGAGGCTGTGCATAGCGGCTAAGCCATCGCTGTAAACGCTGACTATGGGTAGCGAGGTCTTGCACCATACTGTAATAACCAAAGCAGCGGGTATGATAGCCTTGCCGCCCTAGCTGCTTGGCAAGCGGTCGCATTACCCAAGCATGCATGTGTAAGCCATGAATGAGTACCACTAGCGGTCTCGTGGGTGGCATATTTTGGCGGTCATGGCGGCGGTGAGTTTTTGGGGGTAATAAGGTCATTGCGGTGGGTTGACTCATCAGCTTGCAGGTAACAGAGGCGGTTAATAATGATGTTATGGGGAAGTGGGCGTCATTTGCAAGATATCGTTACTATTTTATTCTATAGTTAGCGCTGTCTTCTGCAAGCTAATATCTACAATATGTTTTATACTGCTGCTATACCCAAGTAGGTTAACGCCAATTTGCTATTTATTATGGATTTTTTATGTCATTTCAATCACCATTTCATCAAGGGTTGCGGCAATTTCCAATGACTTTGTTGCTGCTTGCGGTTTGTGTTGGGGTGTGGCTGCTGCAGCTAATTGTGGGGGTTGATGTTACGCATCCTAGTAATCAAGCGCTATTAACTTGGGGGGCAAATTTTTTGCCCTATTCTATTGGCGATGCGCCGTGGCGGATGGTGAGTAGTTTGTTTTTGCATATTGGTTTGTTACACCTTATGTTTAATATGTTTGCGCTGTATTATTTTGGGCAGGTAGCCGAGCGTATGTTTGGCTCTGTGCATTTATTATTGCTATTTTTATGGTCGGGCATTGGTGGGAATGTGTTAAATAACTATCTGGGCTGGCAAGATTGGCTTGATGGTCACCCCCCTGTTCTCAGCGCTGGGGCATCGGGGGGCATTATGGGAATTGGGATGGCGCTGTTAGTAACCGCCATCTTTAAAACGCCGATTAACCAAATTATGCTAAATTCTCGCTCACTATTTATGATTATGGGTA
>CALAPG010000091.1 GCA_937889485.1 uncultured Moraxella sp.
ACAAAATGCACTTCTAGCTGCACAGCAGGGTAGTTTTGAATAAACTGCTTGAGCACCGCGGGCAAGTGATGCAGTCCTATATGATGGCTAGTGCCAATTACTAACTTGCCCGACACCGTTTGTTGACGGTTTTTTAGGTTAATTTTGAGATTATCATAATCATCAAGCCAGCGTTTGGCATGGGGCATCAAGTCATGCGCAGCTTGGGTAGGAATAATACCGCGCCCCACGGTATCAAACAGTGTCACATCAAACTCATCTTCCAAATTCTTGATACGCTTACTGACAGCTGGCTGGGTGATATACAATTTATCTGCCGCTTGTGAGATACTGCCTGTCTGCATCACAGCCAAAAACGTGTTAAGGTTGGTGGTATTCATTGGTTTCCTCAAGCCACAACCGTAAATAATTGCCGCTTTTTATAAATAAAAGTTTTACTATGTAGAAAATATATCAATTATAATTATAAGAAGCGATCATAGCAAACATAAATTGAACCCAGCCCCATATATTCCATATTTTTTTATAAATCATAAAAATCATCAATTAAAATTATAATATAGCTATGATATAATAGTGGCTGTCTACAAAATTTCATAAAAACATACATAGGATATTGCGTATGGCCGCCCAAACCCTTTATGATAAACTCTGGCAAGACCATTTGGTGAGTCAAAGAGACGATGGTTCAAGCCTAATCTACATTGACCGTCATTTATTGCATGAGGTGACCAGTCCCCAAGCTTTTGAAGGTCTAACGTTGGCAGCACGCAGCCCTTGGCGACTATCTGCCAACGTAGCAACCCCTGACCACAACGTCCCCACAGTCACCGCCGAACGCCTTGAGGGTGTTGCGGGCATCAAAGATGATGTCTCAAGACTTCAAGTAGCCACGCTTGATGACAACTGCGAAAAATTCAATATCACAGAATTTACCATTAATGATGTGCGCCAAGGCATTGTCCACGTGGTAGGGCCTGAGCAAGGATTGGTATTGCCAGGTATGACCGTGGTATGTGGTGATTCACACACCGCCACGCATGGTGCGCTAGGCTGTTTGGCGCATGGCATTGGTACCAGCGAGGTTGAGCACGTGTTAGCCACCCAGTGTCTGGTACAAACCAAAATGAAAAACATGCTAATAAAAGTCGATGGTAAGCTGGGTGACGGCGTGACCCCAAAAGACGTGGTGTTGGCGATTATTGCCAAAATCGGTACCGCAGGGGGTACAGGCTACGCCATTGAATTTGCAGGCGAAGTATTTCGTGACATGAGCATGGAAGGTCGCATGACTGTGTGTAACATGGCAATTGAGGCAGGCGCGCGGGTCGGTATGGTGGCAGTCGATGACACCACCATCGAGTATGTCAAAGGTCGCCCTTATGCCCCAACGGGCGAAATGTGGGACAAGGCAGTTGCCTACTGGCAGACGCTTCATTCTGATGCAGATGCCGCATTTGACACCGTAATTGAGATAGATGGTGCGGATATCGCCCCTCAAGTATCTTGGGGAACCTCGCCTGAAATGGTGGTTGCTATCACCCAATCGGTACCAACGCTCACAGACGCCAAAGACAGCGTACAGCAAGAAGCATGGGCACGTGCTTATGAGTATATGGGTCTTAGCGCAGGACAGGCGATTACAGACATTCAGATTGACCGCGTATTTATTGGCTCATGCACCAATTCTCGTATCGAAGATATTCGCGCGGCAGCGGCGGTTATTAAAGGTCGCAAAGTCGCCGACAGCATCAAAGAAGCCATTGTGGTGGCAGGCTCAGGACTGGTTAAACAACAAGCTGAAGCAGAAGGGTTACATACTATCTTTACCCAAGCAGGTTTTGAATGGCGTGAACCAGGCTGCTCGATGTGCCTTGCCATGAATGCCGATAAATTGCAGCCCAAAGAGCATTGCGCTAGTACGTCCAATCGCAACTTTGAAGGTCGTCAAGGCAACGGTGGGCGTACCCATTTGGTCAGTCCAGCGATGGCAGCGGCGGCTGCACTGGCAGGTCATTTTGTTGACGTGAGAAGTTACTAAGGGAATTGACATGAAAAAATACACCACCGAACAAGGCATTGTTTGCCCACTAGACCGCTCAAACGTAGACACAGACTTAATTATCCCCAAGCAGTTTTTAAAGTCCATCAAACGCACAGGCTTTGGCGTTAATTTATTTGATGAACTGCGCTATATGGACGAGGGCTACATAGGGCAAGACATTAGCAAACGCCCCCTAAACCCTGACTTTGTGCTCAACCAACCTCGCTACCAGGGTGCAACCATTTTATTAGCGCGAGAAAACTTTGGTTGTGGCTCTAGCCGTGAACACGCGCCTTGGGCGTTAGAAGAATATGGTTTTCGCACCGTGATTGCACCAAGCTATGCCGATATTTTCTTTAATAACAGTTTTAAAAACGGCATGTTACCCGTGATACCATAACCTAAGCGGACTCCGGGCGCTGCAAAAAATTTTGACACGCCTCGTAAAACCATTAGATTTTTGAATGTTTTCGTAAAAGGTACTGCTGTGACGTCTTCGATAACAGGGGCAAATTCAACATAAGTCTCATCTATCATGACAAAGATGTCATGCTGTTCGCAAAATGTAAGAAGACGTTCCATATCAGATCGGAGAATGGCAGATGACGTAGGATTGTTCGGATTACATATCAGGATAGCCTTGGTACGCTCGTTTATCAATTCTTCGAACTTCTCCACCTTGGGTAGTGAAAAACCTTCCTCAATGGTGGTAGAGATCGGAAGAGCGTC
>CALAPG010000092.1 GCA_937889485.1 uncultured Moraxella sp.
ATTTGTTTACTCTCGCTGACTGCTTTTTTTGTTATGATAGCGCTTTTTTAAAGGGTTGCGTAACTTCAGTTTTATAAGTTATTTTAGACTTAACCCGCTGCTTAAAGCGGGTTTTTTAATTTATTTTAGACTAGATTAAGCGATACGTCGCCACACATTGTAAATTTTTGATAGTTGGACGTTATTATGTGGTTTATCACCACCAACACCAGCTTTTGTTGATTGCAAGAAAGCAGAATCACTCACATTATCTGTGCTATATGCAAATTCTCTATATTGAATAGTTGAGTAATCAATATCTTCATTTAATCCTAAAATATTTAATTGTCTAGAAGTATCAAGCGTACCATCAATAGTGTTCACAAATTTATGCTTATGGTCAGGCATCTCCTGAATTGTTAATTGAACTTTATCTTCACCATACAAATTACCATTAATTTTAGTCCACTCTGGGCTATCGGCTTGGCTTGAATAGCCAACGATAGCACGACCTTCCGCCTCACGTGTCCACGTGCCATAGCCTTTATGTATTGCAACTTGAGCAGACGTATCGAAATGAGTAGTGGTAACAAAGACATCACCAACTTTAGTATCTTCGTAGATTCGATTCTCCACAGCAAGGATTCGGCTACCTTGTTGTGCAAACTTATCAATATAGTCATCAACCGCATTTTGTAGAGCAGTGTTTTTGGCAAAGGTAGCCGTTAGAATATTTAATAATTGCTTATTATCTAGTTTATCTAACGGTGTGCCTAAGCCTTCGATGACATTAGCAACTTCTTCCTGCACAGTATTACACCATGCAGGGGTAAGATAGGTTGCGTCTTGATTGGGTAAATCAGCATTATCATGAAAGCCATTTTTGCCAGCCCCGTTGAGGTTTTGGCGGGCGGTAGCAGAGTCAATACGGTGCATAGGTCATCCTTTAATCTTGTACAATGAGGTCAATGCGTAGTGCAGCTGGTAGATAGTGCCGCTCCAAGCAAGGCAATGAAACAGTGAGCGGCGCTTTAACAGTGACTGTGGCTTTAAACCTTAGTCTTTCAGTGTTAACTGGGTCAGTGCATTTGCCAGTCGATTGCATTGGTTTATATGTCTTAACTTTTAGAATTTGCTGATTATAACGAGCAAATAAGCTCTCTAATCCTTGGCGATTAAGCAGAACATGACCTTCATGCATGACGCGCTCAAGCTCTGTCAAACGTGTCTGTTCATTGAGTTGGGTGTTGTCAACACCACAACCCAAAGGCAGTCCATACTCACGTTCATACTCTGCTAATAGCTCAAGCGGTATGCGGTTGGTGCTGCCTAAAATCACGTCTGCTTTTGCCAAAATGTCAGCAAAAGGCTTGGCATGAGCCATGATATCTTGGTGCAATAAAGTGTCTATTGCCATATCATAAGCGCCGTGTGGTAGGTGGGCAATTAGAACATCGGCAATCTGTTCTTGGGTTGTTATCATTGCGTCACCTTAATCGTTCCTGCTCTTATCCACCCAACTTGCTCCATACTTACTGTAGGGTCAATGTTTTGGTTAGGATTGAGCACCACATCTGTCACCCCTGTTACGCCCAAAATCAATGCAGATAACACCGACTCACGGTAGCTTTCAGCTGGGGCAAGTGCGGTCAAATATCGCTCAATAATGTTATAGATTTCACCATTATTAATGTTTACCCCTGTCACTTTGGCAGTCACATCTAAGCTAATAATAGTAGGCTTAAAGGCTTTAATATCTTCAAAAAAAACGGCAGCCTGTTGCAAGGCATATTGGGCTTGGGTAAGCAACTCATCACTTGGCAACGTCGCGCCATTAGCCCCCACGGCTGTCACAGCGACATCGACAGAACCCACACCGCGTCTACGTGGATAGATATAGGCATTGGCAACACCTGCCACACCTAGCACCGCTTGGCGTAGGTCTTCGTAGCGTGATAGGCTCTTACCTAATTTCTTTGCTTCCCATAGGCGATTACGCCAGCGTTCTAAGTTTTCGCCGTCACTGCCACCCGATAATGTGGTAATTGATACAGTTGGCATAACACCAGTGATTGCACTCACCCACATCAGACTACCTTGGCGATTGTAGCTTGCGCCCACATTATCCGCCTGAATTTGTAGTGTGACCGCCTTACCTGCGGTTGTGATAGCGCTATTTGTGGTTTTCCAATAGTAGCCTTTAGCATCGGTGAGACGGCTGCCCACAGGTATTTCAACCCCTGTAGTGGTAGCAATGGCTTGGATTTGACCTGTTGCCATGCTACCACCAAGACGCGGTAGACCAATTTGGTCGGCATGGATATAGAGATATGGCTCATCTGCCGTTTGCACAAATAATTGACGTACAATGTAGTTTTGGTGTGCGTATAGCCCTTCGACTATTGCCGCTGTACCATCCGCTCGAATACTGGCATCGCTATCGTCAGGAATAGCAAGTCCTGTTTGATTGAGATACTCATTGAGAATGGTAGCTCGTATTTGGTTGAAAGTGGGTATTGGGTACATTATCCTCTATCCTCTATTGCCGTAAAACCACCGACTTCAGGCGGTGGATATAAGGCAATTGT
>CALAPG010000093.1 GCA_937889485.1 uncultured Moraxella sp.
ATCGGTCAAGTTTCCCAATTTGGGTAAAAAGGCACCATAATTTTTTGGCAATTATGCAAAAAGGGCGATGGATTTTCGCCCTTTTTTTTAAAGAAAATCACCACAATCTAGTGGCATCTAACACAAAAGATGCCTGTTAATGTGGCAGGGCGTAAAAAGCAGCCAGTGCAGGGACAAACTGCTGTTTGCGGCTGACACGGTTGCCCAACGCAATCAAATTTTTATCCAGTGAACTGGCAAACGCTTGGGTCACAATGTGGTTTTGGGCATCACTGCCTGCAATCGCCCAAGATTGCTGCTGGATGATATCGACAATAATCACCAGTAAAAAGTCTAAGTGGTCGCGCTGCTCGATGGCTTGCGCCGCCTGCTGCAATCCGTCAATACGCGCAAAAACTTGGTTTGGGTTTACCGTCTCAATGGCAGCGATGCCCCATTTACTATCGGCAAAGCCAAATTGTTTGTAGTCCATCGTGACCAGTGCTTCATCGGTTATCCCTGTGATAGTGCTTTTGGCTTCAAACAGTTGATTGGCAAAGCCGTCCGCATCACGCATACCTGCAAGGTGCAATAACGCTGACAACGCGCCCTTGTCTTGGTTGGTGGTAGTGGGGCTGGTTAAGTTTAGGGTATCTGAGATAATTGCCCCTGCCATGAGCAGTGCCATCTGCTGAGAGATGGGTAGCTGTTTTTCAAGAAACATCCCATACAGCACCGTACACGTAGAGCCAACGGGTTCAAAACGGATATAAGCAGGGGCAGTGGTGGTCAAATCGCCAAGTTTGTGATGGTCAATCACGTAGCAAATATGGGCTTCTTCGACACGGCCAATGGACTGCTGGCGTTCATTATGATCAACCAACGCCACCTGTTGCCCTGCCTCAATGTGGGTCAACAGTGTTGGGGTACGCACGTGGGCAAGGTCAATCAAAAATGCCGTTTCATGATTGATGGCATCAAGCCGATAAGGAGTGGCGGCGATGTTTTGCTGATTGAGCCAATAGCTCATTGCCATTGCAGCAACGATGGCATCGGTATCGGGTTTTTTGTGCCCAAACACAGCGAGTGTTGTCATAATATTACCTAACTTATAGTGCCTGCTTGATAAGTTCAATTGTACGTGCTGCCACTTCTACCGTTTGGTCATGACTCATGTTAAGGGGGGGTAACAAGCGAATGGCATTGCCGCCTGCCACATTGATGATAAGCCGTTGGTTATCGCGGGCATTGTCAACCAAACTACCAAAATCAATCCCTCTATCCGTGGGTAATACGACCCCCAGCATCATGCCTTGACCGCGTACAGATACCCCTTCATTGCCAAGCTCAGTGGTAATTAGATGGTTAAGTGTTTGGCTGTTTTGTAGCGCAGTGGTCATCATATCTTCTTCAGTGATGACATCAATAACCTCGTTAACCACACGGCAAGCAAGCGGCGTACCACCATAAGTTGAGCCATGCGAGCCATAACCAAAAATAGCGTTGGCTTTGCCATGGGTCATACAAGCGCCCACAGGAAAACCATTGCCAAGCCCTTTGGCAGTAGTGAGAATATCGGGTTTGATATCGGTATATTGGTAGGCAAAATACTTGCCTGTGCGTCCGTTACCTGTTTGTACCTCATCTACAATCATGAGTAACTCATGCTCATCACAAACTTGGCGTACTTGGCTTAAAAAATCAAACCCATTGGCCGCGGTATTCACGCCGCTTTCACCTTGAATTGGCTCAAGCATGATGGCACACACATTGTCATGCTGAGCAATTACTGCCCTAATGGCATCCATGTCACCAAATGGTACGCGAATAAAATCATCATCTAAGGTAAAAAATCCTGCTCTGGCGGTGGGGTTGGCAGTGGCAGAAACAGTCAAAAGAGTGCGCCCATGAAATGAATTTTGCATGACGATAACGCGCGCTTGGGCTTGTCCGCGGTTTGAGGCATATAGCCGCGCCATCTTTAAGGCAGCTTCATTCGCCTCAGCACCACTATTGGCAAAAAACACCTTATCCATACCTGCCACTTGGCACAGTTTTTCCCCTGCACGTTCTTGCCAGTCCACCCTAAATAAATTACTGGTGTGCACCAGCTTGGCAGCTTGGTCGCTGATTGCTGCGGTGATACGCGGATGACAATGCCCCAAACCACAGACGGCAATACCTGTCAGTGCATCAAGATACTGATGCCCTTCGGTACTATATAAATAGCTGCCTTCACCTCTAACAAAACTGATGGGTTGACGTTTGTAGGTGGGGAGTAAATACGAACTCATGGTCATTCCTCATAAATAAGTCATTAATGGGTAAAGTTATCTAATTCATCGCTAAAAGGGGCGTGCTCGGCACCGATTTTGTAGGTTTCACTTGCCCAAGCACCCAAGTCAATGAGTTTACAGCGCGCACTACAAAAAGGTTTATGCGGATTTTGATGCCACGTAGTAGGTTTTTGACATTGTGGGCAAGGATAGGTTTTATCCTGGGTTTTGGTATCATGGGTTTGAGTGCCACTTGCCAAAGATTGGGAGGTCTGCATTGCTATCACCACACATTCAATATAACTGTTTAGACGCTGTTGGGATAACGCCACGTTTTTTGCGGCAGTTTGTTGCAAAAAGTCGTTATCAATACAGGTTCTTAATTTAAATAAGTAATCGAACGAAATTATATTATAATACCAGCCTTACAAACAACCTATGAAA
>CALAPG010000094.1 GCA_937889485.1 uncultured Moraxella sp.
TGTCATGGGCACTTGAGCTGCGGCGGCAAGCTCACGTGCACGGTGTTTCAGGCCAAACTCTAAAATTTGTGTCGCTGTTGGCCCCATAAAGGCAATATTATTTTTCTCACAAGCCTCTGCAAATTCAGCACTTTCTGATAAAAAGCCATAGCCTGGGAAAATAGCTTCAGCCCCCGTTTTTTGTGCGGCTTGAATCAGTTTTTCAATGCTTAAATAAGTGTCGGATGGTTTTAAGCCGTCTAAAGCAATGGCAATGTCCGCATCTTTGACATGTTGTGCGTAACGGTCACTGTCTGAATATACCGCTACACTGGTCATCCCCAGTTTTTTTAAAGTGCGAATTGCACGTACGGCAATTTCGCCACGGTTTGCAATCAATACAGTTTTAAACATTTTAAAATTCCTAAATTTGACTAAGCTTGTTCTACTTTTGAATTGTTACGGTGCTGGATATAGGCGCGCCAACCACCAAAGTGACTGATGTTTTCGGCATCGTTTAAGCCATAAGGTTCGCAAATGAAACCTTTCACCCATCGACCGTCTGCCAGTTCGACATTACCCATGCCCAGTGGTGTCGGAATCTCTGCGACAAATTCTCCAAAGCGAGCGGTGGGTACATCCCACAGTTCAACAATGATCTGCTGACCGTGTTCATCGACTCGGGCTAGACCGGGTTTAGGTGGGATCGTGCCATTTAGTGCAAATAGGGCATAGTGCTCAGCGGTATGCGTGGTTTCCACAAGCACAGCATTACGGGTGAGCAATTGGAAGTTCAACGGCATTCCTGTCAGGTGTGCCCCAACCACCGCAACACGGATATGATGTGGAGAGACTGAGTTCTGCAGCACTGGAATGGGTGCATAGCGGTCTAAAGCCCCCAGCTTTAAGTTCAAATGCGTCTGCCAAATTTTTCCGAATTCAATCAGAGCTTGGTCATACCATGCAGGTGCAATTAGGCTGATGCCGAAAGGTAAACCGTCGGTGCGGAAACCCGCGGGCAGGGCGAGGGCACTTAAATCGGCAAGGTTGGTGAAATTGGTATAAGTCCCAAACTCAGAGTTCAGACTAATCGGTGACTGTTCCATTTCCGCAAGGGTATGAATGGTTGGGGAGGTGGGAACAATCAATGCATCAAATTGGGCCAAAGTGTCTTGAATTTTTCGGCTTAAGTCTTGCTTTAAGTACTCCGCGTTATAGGCATCAACTGCACTAAAATCATGACCTTTTTGAATGATTGCACGTACTGTCGGATCGAAAACCTCAGGCTGCTGCGCCAACAACTCGGCAACCGCCGCTGTACGTTCTGCCACCCATGAGCCTTGATAGAGTTGGGCTGCCAATTGTTCAAACGCTGAAAAATCAATTTCAGTAATTTCAGCACCGAGAACTTTTAACTGTTCTACAGCCAGTTGGAAGGCATACTTAGCTTGGTCATCTCCAAAGAATTCCAGTTTTTGGGGAATAGCAAAATGTAGCTTAGCGGAGAGTTTCGCAGGTGTAGTTTTGGGGTGTTGGCGTGAATAGCTATCTAGCGCATCGTAGTGTTCTACCGTTTGGGCAATGGTGTCGGCGTCTGTTACCGTTAATGCAAAAATCGAAATACAGTCCAAACTTTTACAGGCGGGGAGTAGCCCACGATTTGAAAAACGACCTTTAGTCGGTTTTAGCCCAATAATATTGTTAAATGCAGCAGGAACACGGCCAGAGCCTGCAGTATCTGTTCCGAGTGCAAAGGGCACCAAGCCACGAGCTACAACACTGGCTGAACCAGAGCTAGAGCCACCACTGACATAGTCAGCATTAAACGTGTTGCTGACTGCGCCAAAGGGAGAGCGTGTCCCTACGAGACCAGTTGCGAACTGGTCTATCAACATATTGCACCCTGATTACACTAGTGTGGTTGGTTAAACTTGATGCCATTGCCACACGCTTTTAGGCGGTTACTAATGTTTTGAAAGGTTTTATTTTGGCGCACGTCTTTGCCACTTTTTACCCAATTATCCAACTCAGTTTTTTGGGCTTGGGTAATTTTGGCTTGCTCATCTACCACACAGGTGCAAACTTTGGTGGCGGATGTTTTGTCAGTAATGTTTTTTTCAGTCATTTGACCGACACAGGCGCCCACTTGTTGGGGATTGGCGGCGTGAGCAGCAAACGGCAATGCAAAACTTGCAATCAGGGTCAGTACAGCAAAATGTTTCATAAGTTATCCTTACAGAGAACGATTATTGTTCATCATTTGACGCCGCTACACCCACACCAATAAACTGGTAAGACAAAACGTGGCTAGCATTGGCAAGATGGCTATAGATTACTGATAAAGTGTTGGATCATCTATTTCAGCTTGTAAAAAACCTTGCTGGCGTAAGTAGCAGCTATCACAATGACCGCAAGCCCTGCCCTCAGCGTCTGCCCGATAGCAAGAGACCGTCATTGAATAATTCACGCCCAGTGACGTACCCAATTTTATGATAGCCGCTTTACTTAAATGTAACAAGGGCGTTGCAATTGTGAGATGATTGCCCGTCACCGAAGCTTTGGTTGCCAAGTTCGCCATTTTTTCAAACGCCTCGATGTATTCGGGGCGGCAATCAGGGTAGCCTGAATAATCTACTGCATTGACCCCAATCACGATGGCATCAGACTGGGTCACTTCTGCCACTGCTAGGGCATAGGATAAAAAAATGGTATTACGCGCTGGCACATAGGTAATAGGAATGCTGTCATTGTGCTGATTGTCACTAAAATCAGTGGGCGTGGCATCAGGCACTACCAATGAGGCATCAGTCAACGCAGAGCCGCCTAACTGACCTAGATCAATATCAATAATACGGTGGTGCACCTTGGCAGCGGCAGCAATTTTTTTGGCGGCATTTAATTCACTGTTATGGCGTTGTCCATAATTAAAGCTCACCGCGGTGACTTGATCAAAGTGGGCTTTTGCCCAATACAAGCAAGTAACAGAGTCAAGCCCGCCAGAAAGTAAAACAACGGCATTTTTTGGAGAGGTAAGGGTAGTCATAAATTCTTTCAAACCAAGCAAATTGCTTATTTTATCAGATTTTTTGGTTAAGGTGCTCTCGTAAGCACAAATTGTCGCGATACAAATTGTCGCGATAAAATTATAAGCTGCCCAAATGGGTATCAATAGCGGTTAAATCATGATTAAATGACTATTAATTAAATAGCTAGGGTTTGCTAGAAGATTCACTTATAATAGCCCAATAATGCGTAAAAATGGGTAAGGCTTACTATGTCTCTGCTAAAAATGTCTCTACTAAAAATGACGACTGCCACCACATTGGGGTTGTCATTACTCACGCTGGCGGGCTGCAATACTAGTTCCTCCACCAATGCCAATAACGCTGCCGCCCAATCTGCCAACACTGCCAGTGCCGATGCAAGCGCCCCCGCTAGCGTCCTAGACCCAAAATTTAGCGCTTGCCAAAAACAGTTTTTTGACAAAAACCAACCAAAAATCACTGCCAAACTTGCCAAAGATAGCTACCCACTGTGTTTTGATGGGTTTGCGGTGATGTATTCAGGCGTATCAAAAACGCCTATTTGGGTGGCAGAATATTTGACGCGTCAACGCTTAACTGCCGCCAAAAACTTGCCCAGAACCGATAATTTTCATGAAGAACCACGGCTGCCAAAAGATCGCCGAAGCTTGCTAAATGATTATACCAATAGTGGCTATGACCGCGGGCATTTAGCCCCAAATGCCGATATGGCAAACCCTTCCTCCCAATCAGACAGCTTTAGCCTTGCTAATATTGCCCCACAAGCACCAGAAAATAATCGAAAGACGTGGGTCAAAATAGAAACCCAAACCCGCAATCTTACCCAAAAATATGGTGCCAGCTACGTGGTAACGGGCGTGGCGTATCTGACCCCAGAGGTCAAACGGCTAAAAAACCGTGTTTTGGTGCCCTCACATTTTTTTAAGGCGATATATATTCCAAGCCAAAATCAAGCGATAGCCTTTCTTAGCCCCAACGATAATAGCGATACCGTAGAAAAAATTAGCCTAAGCACCCTAAAAAAACGCACAGGCGTGGACGCGTTCCCAAATTTACCTGCTAATACAGCACCCATTGCTATTAAATAAACGTCATTAGATGACACCCCAACACCGATACGACTTCATAGGAAAAATATGCAACCAGTATTTAAACCGTTTCAAGATGATAGCCAAAGTGTGTCCTTGGGTGATATCACCCTTGAAAATCAGGGCGCACAAGTTAATTGGTATGGTAGCGCCACCTTTACCATAGATCAGCAAAGTTTGGCGTTGGCAAAACAATTACAGCAAGTATTAACCGAGGTTATTGGTTACTTAGAAGAGCATGATGCACAGGCAGTTGACCAAACCCAGCTCAAAGCTGAGCAGCAGCAAAATGTAAGTGATGCCACCAACCCATTTTTATAACCCAATCTTTATGGGTTAATAGCGGTGGCATAGCTTACGGTTTTGTTAAAATTGATAGTTAAAACCCACTTTGGTTTTGCTATCAATGCGGCTGTCTACCAATGGGCTATCTTTTTGCGTGTCACTTAGATATTCTAAATGTTGGCTCACAAAGCCGCTCCAACGTGGGGTAAAGTTGTAACTGGCGCTGATATTGAAGTAGGGGTTAACACTGCTATCGGCTTGGTAGCGGCTTACGCCCGAACGTGCCGCTTCTTGCTGGCTTACTCCAAAATAATAATCATTGTACTTGTCGTTGTACCACTGTAAGCCAAGCTCTGGATAAACCGTCAATTTATTATCCATGGCTTTAAATTTGCTTAGATGGGCGATTTTAGCCGTGGTGCCATCACTGCGGCCTAACGCGTCGGTTTCTGCTTGCACCTTAAAGCCGCCATACGGCGTAATTCGCATGTAGCTTGACCCAATCAAGGCTGACCATTTGCGCTCGTCTAGATGTTTGATGGCTGCATGGTCGCTGTCATTAGGGTCAAAAGCGCGGCCGTCATAACTTGCGGTGAGCCGCCATTCATTGTTGGCATCTTTATAACCATAAACACCTGCCTCGCTGCCTTCAATATACAGACGGTTATTGTCATAAAATGCTTGTGGCATCAAAGTGATATCATTGTCTTTGTCGTATCCATAATGATTGATTGACGCATTCGCGCCCAGTTTTAGCCGAGCATTGTTATTAATGGGGAGTGACTGAGCGTGTGATAGACTCACACCCATCAAACCTGTGATCAAAGCAGCGCCAGCGGTAATTTTCTTCATAACATTATTTCCTAGATTGGGGCGAATAATAAAGTAGCGATATAGAAAAATTGCCGTAATTTTTACCAAATTATGGCATAAAATGCCCATACCAAACAGCCATATTTCATTAAAAAAACCACCAATTTTCATAGATAAATAGATAGTTGAGCATCTAGTCGCTTGAGTTAGATAGTATAATGTTATAATATAACATTTATGAATGGTTCTGTTGATCCTCGATATTTTATAACGCAATAAAAAAGGCTAGAATACCCATGATGAGCTTATCTCTTTTTTTTACTCAGCGCATAAACCCGTGGTTTGTGGCAAAAGTTAGTCTCGCTGCAGGCATAGGCTTGTCACTTAGTGCATTGACTGCCTGCCAAAAACCTGCCAATCCCAACCCCCAAGGCGAGGTAAGCGCGTCTGCCAAAAGCAGCGCGTCAGAACCTGCCAGTGCCAATGCGGCTACGGTCGTGCCCACTGTCTACGCCACTACCAATGTATGGGGCGCAGTTGCCAAACAAGTAGGCGGTGAGCAGGTCAAGGTAGTGGTAGGCGTGGATGAGTTGTCGCAAGATCCACACGATTATCAGGCCACCGCCAATGATAAACTAAATATCAGCAAAGCAGCGCTAGTATTGGTTAATGGTGGCGGCTATGATGATTGGGGTACAAGCTTGGCAAAATCTGTGGAAAACAAGCCCATCATCATCAATGCTGTGCAGATTTCTGGTTTGCAGCCCACCACTGCTAAAGACACGGACGAGCATGACTCACACCATGAACATGACGAACACCCTGGCGCGCATGCCCATGCCCATACCCATGGTGATTTTAATGAGCATGTTTTTTACTCAATTGACACCGCAAAAAAAGTGGCTGAAGCGGTTAATTATCAGCTAGCGCTAGCAGCGCCTGCTAACAAAGCCATATATGCCCAAAATACCCAACAATTCATGCAAGACATGGATCGGCTCAAAGCCAAAGCCAAACTTGTCACCCAGCAAAAATCTATGACGGCCTTTGCCACTGAACCTGTTACTGGTTATCTATTAGCAGATATGGGTATTCAAGATATCACCCCAAAACCCTATGTGACGCAATCAGAAACCGATGCAGGCGTGTCAGTAAAAGTATTAAATGATAGTAAAGCGATGCTCAGCAACCACCAAGTGGGTGTGCTAATTGTCAATGCGCAAACCGAAGATAGCACCTCCAAGCAATTAATCGCCGCTGCCAAAGCAGCAAATGTGGCGGTAGTGCCTGTGTATGAAACTTTTCCACAAGGGATTGATAGCTATAGTAAATTTATAGAAAAAACCATTGATGACTTTGCCATATTAACTCGCTGAGTTTAAGCAGTGAATAAGGCTGGATGATACCTCATGTGAGCGCACCCTAACTAACCCACGCGCCAGCAAGCTATACCGTGTTTTGGTATCGCTTTGGTATGAGATAGCCTATAATATAACCGTATTTTGCCCCGATAACTGCCGACATGGGGCAATATGGTCTGCCAAGGGCTTGATAAATCTTAATCACGCGCAATCTTGCTTTGATGACAACCTTTGATTTAACAACCTGTATCCAAAAATAAAGCGTCTGTAAGTTTTAATTAACAACGTGATGTTGTGAATACAGGTGCTAAGACTTGATCGTAACAATAACATGACAAGAAAACCATGAAAGACCACTCTAACGCTGTCACCTACGAGTACTGCCAACGTATGCCCATCAATTGTCAACCGCTCTCTCACCCGCCACACACCGCCAAGCGACTCTTAAGCGTCAAACAGGCAGGGATGCAATTTGGGCAGCGCCTGCTTTGGCAACACGTTAATTTTTCCATCGTAAGTGGCGAGTTTGTAGCACTGCTAGGCGCCAATGGTACGGGTAAAACCACCCTGCTACGAAGTGTACTGCAGCTTAACACCTTGACGACAGGTGAAATCCATCTGACGCGCGGCATACAAGTTGGCTATGTGCCGCAGTTAAAAGATTTTGAACCCAAATTACCCATTCGTGGTAGAGATTTGGTCAAACTCGGGATTGATGGTGAAAATTATTTATTTGGTTTTATTAATCCTAAAAGACCCAATGGGCGTTTGTGGCAGTCAAATCGCCAAAAAAAATATTTGGTTGACAAAGCGATTGCAGAAGTAGGGGGTGAGGCATTTTGTGATGCGCCGCTAAATATGCTGTCTGGCGGTGAGCAGCAGCGCATGCGTATTGCACAAGCACTGGCAGCTGAGCCTGACTTGCTGTTGATGGATGAGCCACTCCTTAGTCTAGATGCACCTAGTCAGCAAGTGGTATGTGATATTTTGGCACACCGAAAACACACGCATCAGACAGCCGTACTGATGATTAGTCACGAGCTTGAACCTATTAAACCACTCATAGATAAAGTGGTGTATATCAAAAATAGCAGGGCACAGGTGGGTGGCATTGAGATGTTACCCTAGCTGTCACGGGATGTGATTGAATTGATCTCTACTAAACCTATGATTTAACCTTATAAATAAAGTTGGAATTCGGATGCTTTTGACCGTTTGGCTACATACCATCATAAACTTTGATAACTTTACCGAGCTGCTACCGCTGGTATCGACGGCTATTTTGGCAGCCATACTACTTGGGGTGATGGCGGGGTTTATCGGACCGATGGTGCAGGCGCGTGACATGGCGTTTGCGGTACATGGTACGGCAGAAATTTCTTTTGCAGGGGCGGCGTGTGCGTTGTGGTTAGGGTCGTCTGTGACAATGGGCGCTATCGTGGGCTCGGTGACGGCAGGCATGATCCTTGGTGTGATGGGTATTGACAGATCGGAAGAGCACACGTCTGA
>CALAPG010000095.1 GCA_937889485.1 uncultured Moraxella sp.
TGCATTTTGTCAACTAACTGTTGAGTTAACGCATCAATTGGCTTAATGGCAGGAACATGGATTTCGTCACGTAATTTGCTGTTATTCAAATTGATATAAGCCGTCAACACATCTGCTTGTTTGACGTTATGCGTGTTTTCAAAAAAATTGTGTAAACGGTAAATTTCAACCTCAAAGCCAAACTTTTTCGCCATCTTAATCAAATGGATACAAGCTGAACCTTTTTGATTTGTGTTTGAATTGACAATTAATATATCTTGGTTAGGGTGCTGTTGCCCTTGCTTAAGCATATTTTTAAATGTTGCAAGATTTTGACGTTGGGCTTTATCCACCAAATCACCTGACCAACGATACATACCATTTTCATCAGTGAGTAATAGGTCATTTTCTAAATGGACGATGGTTGCATTGGGATACGCTTGAGCAAATTTGCTTTGCTGCTGTCTGGCAAACGTGGTTTTCCCAGAGCCTTGATGGCCACGGATTAAAATAAATTTTTGCATAACTAGACCCTTATTCATTGCGCACAACTATCTTGGCTTGGGCAATGAAACATATATAAATATCATGCAAAATTTTGACAAAACAATGGCTTAGACCAACAATGCATAGTGGCTAAAACAGGCTCTGATTAAATTTTACACATAAAAAACCGAACAACTTTGTGAGAAAAATTGTGGTTTTGGCGGGGTCGTAGCTCAGGATTGTTACGCTATCACGCTTTTATAGCGAACAAATGTAGGATCACTATTAACAAAAGTAGATAAAGTTTTTGTTAATTTCTAGATTTTAGTTTAGTTGGTTCTTCATTGTCAAGTTAATCGTATCTGTATTGATTTAAAACAAGGAACTTATGTTGTGCTTAAATCATTGTAACTTAACAAAACATAGAGCTTGACACGTTAGAAGTGTCTTACATTATGCAGGATAAATATAGATAACAGTATGACACCATAAGAAAAACCGTAATACGTACATCTTAATTCGTTCAATAAAAAAAGGACTGACTTTCAGTCCTTTTTTATTACCAAGTTCAATTGCGTATCACCCCTTTAACCTTGGCCTCATTTAACCAACTGGGGAACTCTTCTAAAAGTAGCTCATACAAGCGCTCATCGCTGATACTGGTAATACGATCTAACGCAAAAAAATTGCAATTATCAACAATACGACCTGTCATATCATCGAGTTTTTCAAGCACCCCATAATTGCGACCGCCAATCCCAACAAACTGCCAAAAAATGGGTAGCATCGCTGCCTGCGTTAAAACCTTTTGCATTTGCCGGCCACTGCCCACACCACCGTCAGAAATAAATAACACATACACAGGGACACCATCGTTAAACTGCTGATAATAATTAATCACTGCTTCAATCGCTGGTATTTCTTCATTGATTCTTGCGCCTACCTGCCAATTGCGCCAACCGCGCTTGGTTGTTTCAATAAATTGATTGACATTGCTTAAGGTCACATCATCAAGCTGCGTGGTATATTGAGCAAATGCCCAACATTCAAAGCTGCCATCATTGTCAAAGTTAATTGCCAGTGGCATAAGGCGATCAACCACTTTTTGCACATCGCCATTATGATATTGATGGTTCATTGAGCCTGAAGCATCTAGCACTAAAGCCACACGTACTTGTACATCAAGTAGGTTTTTCTTTTCTAGTTGTACCAGTGACTTTTTGGTTAGGTCAATGATACTGGCATTACCTGTTTTCTCCGCCTTTTCTAGCGAAATTTTCTTTTTTATATCAATTTTAGATAATGGTGGGGTAATTGGCGCAGTTGGTGCGGCTTGGATAGGCGCTTCTTCAGCCACTTCACCACCAAAGTGCTTAATTAAGGCTGCCAATCCACCATTAAAACCTTGTCCAACGGCACTCATACGCCAGATATTGTCTTTTTTATACAGCTCAATTGCCATCAACGCTTTTTCTTGGTTAAACATATTTCCATCAAGCTTAAAGGTAGCAGCCGCCTGCTGTTGATTCTGTAGGTTGATGACCGTAGCGGGCAACTGCCCCATCGTCTGATTACCATCTACAGTTAAGGTAAGAATCAGCCGTTCAATTTGCGGATCTAAACTACCTAAATTAATAGCGAAGCTGACCTTCTGACTATCATTTTGGGTAAGTTTAATACTGCCACAAGGGCTTTGAGGCTGGTTATAAAAAATCATGTAGCCTTCATTGCTAAGTTTAATCTGACTGTCCAAACCAAAAATTGCGACATCAAGGCTAAAATTGGTTGGTAGTATGACTTCTAAATTAAAAGATAGCTGATTGCCTAATACGTCTGATAACTTAAGTTTTTGTCCGCTGATAAGTTGCATGATTTTATCCTTATTTATTATATTTCAAGTAAATTTTCATGATTATGCAGGTAAGCTATTAATGTCGCTATCTTACTACTAATTCATGACATATAACATATTGTTGTCTCTATCAGAAAATATTATAATTGACGTACATTTAACGTATAAGGAGCGTATTATGGCTGCTGTTAATTATAATATTCGAATTGAGCAAGAATTACGTGATGAGGCATTTGCAGTGCTTGACAGCTATGGTCTGTCGCCTTCTCAAGCTATCAAGCTGTTTTTAAATCAAGTGGCTAAGACACGTTCAGTACCGCTAGCTTTTGATTATCAAAAAGACTATAGCTTAAGCACACATGGTGAAACTTTACTGTGTCAAACGATTAAAGAGTTTGAAAATGGCGAATTTGAGACCTTTGAAACAGTGGATGATTTCAATAAAACAGTGGCGGGTATGTCGCAATGAAGTGAAAGATCTCAATTGTTAAAAGCTTTAAAAAAGATATGGCTAAGCAACTACTACACTTAGCTAGTGCAGAATGGGCTGAGGTGTTAAATTGTCTCGTGCAAAAAAAACCTTTGCCTGAAAAGTATCGCGATCATGCGCTAACTGGCAATTGGAAAGGGTTTAGAGACTGTCAT
>CALAPG010000096.1 GCA_937889485.1 uncultured Moraxella sp.
TTTCGATATATTGGCGGTATTCATCAAGGGTAGTCGCGCCCACGCAGTGCAGCTCACCACGCGCTAACGCAGGTTTGAGCATATTACCCGCATCCATCGCGCCATCGGCTTTACCGGCACCGACCATGGTATGAATTTCATCAATAAATAAAATCACCTGCCCTTCTGCTTTGGCAAGATCTTTGAGCACCGCTTTTAGGCGTTCTTCAAATTCACCACGGAATTTTGCCCCTGCAATGAGTGCACCCAAGTCCAGCGACAACACCCGTTTGTTACGCAGTCCATCTGGGACATCGCCATTAATGATTTTTTGGGCAAGTCCTTCGACAATTGCGGTCTTACCCACTCCTGGTTCACCGATGAGCACGGGGTTATTTTTGGTGCGCCTTGACAGCACTTGAATAGTACGGCGGATTTCGTCATCACGCCCAATCACAGGGTCAAGCTTGCCCGACTCGGCGCGCGCGGTCAAATCAATGGTATATTTATTGAGTGCATCGCGCTGTTCTTCGCTATTTTGACTGTCCACTTTATCACCTCCACGAATAAAATTAATCACTTGTCTAAGTTTTGGCTCGTTAATACCGACTTTTGAGAGCAGTTTTGCGGTATCGCCTGTTTCTGCCAACGCAACCAATACCCAATCGGTAGACAAAAATTGGTCACCTGCTTTTTGGGCGTGTCTTTCGGCAAGGTTGAGCACTTTTACACTATTGGGGCTTAAACTAACCTCCCCTGTGGGCGTGCCAATCACCGCTTGGTTGGCAAGTGACTGTTGCACTTGGGTTTTTAGGGTAGTTAAATTTGCCCCTGCTTGCTCAAAAATATTGGCATTGCTCGGTTCATCAAGCAAGATACTAAGTAGATGAATCGGCTCAATGGCAGTATGGTCACGGGTTACTGCTAGAGTCTGTGCTTGCTGTAGGGCGCTTTGTAAGGCATGGGTAAATTTATCAAATTGCATTGTTATTATCCTTTTGGTTTTGATTAATTTTTATATGGTGCTCAGATAGCTTGTTTCAATATTTATTTGAAAAAGTCAATAAAAATTTTTGTCGCAGAAAGTAGTGAGCGCTTTTGGTTCTTTTTTAAAATAGCATTTATAGAAGGCGGGTGTAAAATAATTGTTTTTGTAATCGCAGTGATAAACTTTACAAGCTTGGCAATAGGAAATAAGCAACAAAAAATGAGTAACAAAAATGAGCAACAACAAATTGGATAAAAAAGAGGGACGCATCATGTGCGCCCATTTTTCAATACGTATGGGTTTTTATTAAATATTTAGTGCAAAAAATAGCTTATAAAAACTGGGTCATCAAGCGCAGCGGCAACACCTTCATTCCAATGCCAATTGGCAGCCACGGCCATGCAGGGACAAACGCCTCATCCACTTTTGCCTCAATGGCCTGAACGATTGCTTCTACCCCTTCGGCTTCTTCACTTTCAAACGGTAAGTATTTTGCCCCGATATTTAATTCTGTGCGGATATAGCCAGGGTAGATAGTCGTGACTGTGACAGGGCGTTTTTCGGCAATCATATCCGCGCGAATACCCTCGGCAAGATGCGCCAAACCAGCCTTGGCGGCGGCATAAGTGGTCATGTGACGCGGCAAACCACGCACCGCTGACATACTAGAGATGACTACCAACTGCCCTGCATTTTGGCGGCGCAAGATTGCCATAGCGGCTTCGCACTGTGCAATCGCGGCAACAAAATTGATTTCAGCGGTACGCCGATTGGTGGCAAAGCGTCCATGACCAATGACGCGGCTATCGCCCACGCCCGCATTGACAATGATTTTATCCAAAGTTTTGCAGTCATGGGTAAATGCGTCAAATACCTCAAATACTTGGTCATAGTCACTCACATCCAAAGTTTTGACCGTTACTTGAATGGGATATGCTGCCTCAAGCTGTTGTTTTAGCTCAAGTAATCTCGCTTCCCGTCTGGCACAAATGGCGAGGTTATAGCCAAGATAGGCAAAACGCCTTGCCATCATTGCCCCAATACCAGAGCTTGCCCCTGTAATGAGCACGGTTTTGCCGCGCCCGATACCTTGAATATCCGCCAAGTTTGGCATTTTGGAAAAACGCTGGGTCACTGCTTGGGCGTATTTATCAATTTTTGCAAAGGCTTGTTCGAGTTTTTTCATATTGTCTAGCGTGTCCAAATCTTGAGATGAAGCCCGCTATTATAGAAACAATCCTTGGCTTTGGCTATGACAAAGCGTATATGGTGAGCACCCTAAACCATAGGGCAAAGCCTTGCAAATTTGGCGGTATAAGGTGTCAAAGCCCTAACAGAAGGTTAGGACAGCTGGTTAACCCATTTGAGTGGGGCAGTTTTCATCCACTGCTGCACCAAAGACCACGGCATGGCAGGGACACAGGCTTCATCTGGCTCACCTTCAATGGCAATAGCCAGTGCCTTGGTTCCCACTTCTTCAGTCACTTCAAACGGCAAGGGCTTGGCGCCTTCGTTGATTTCGGTACGGATATAGCCTGGGTAGATGGTCGATACTTTGATGGGTAGCTCGGCAGCTAGCATATCGGCACGTATCCCTTCAGCAAGGTGGGCGATACCTGCTTTACTTGCCGCATAGGTGGTCAGATGCTTGGGCAGACCGCGCATGGCAGACATACTAGAGATAACCACTAAGTGACCACTGTTTTGGGCACGAAAAATCTCCATCGCCGCTTCACACTGGGCAAGCCCTGAGATAAAGTTGATTTCGGCAGTTTTACGGTTGATATCAAACGCGCCCTTGCCAATACGCCGACCCTCACCCACCCCTGCATTGACAATAATACGGTCAAGTTTGCCAAATTCTTGGGCAAAGTCACGAAATACGGTAAATACTTGGTCATAGTCCGCCACATCAAGGGCTTTGACACTGACGTTAACAGGGTACTGGGCTAAAATCTCGCGCTTAAGGGTGTCTAAGCGCTCAGTGCGTCTGGC
>CALAPG010000097.1 GCA_937889485.1 uncultured Moraxella sp.
ATCCATCATCCAAGTTTTGCCGCGTCCCACGCCACCCCACATGTACAGCCCTTTGGGGGGCTCAACACGTTTTAAAAAGCTAAATAAACCTTTTTGTTTGGCACGATTTGCCAAAATCTGCTGATAAGCATTGTCTAAATACGTCATTGCGCTGCGTTGTTGGGGATCTTCACTAAATTCCCCCGATTGTAAAGCGGCTTCATAACGCTGGATAGGGCTTAATTGATTCATGAGATTTTCCTAAAATAGTCCAAGGCAGGTTGCTTGATAATGGGTAGCTTAGTGAGAAGGTTGGGTCATTTCTGTGAGTAATGCTGTTAACTCGCCCAATTTACCATGAAAAAAATGCCCCGTATTAGCAACAATGCGGGTAGCAATCGCAAAATCTTCACCAAATTGCTGCAGTGAACGAGGCGCAATCACTTCATCTTGGGCGCCGTAGATCATCCATGTCTTGTCGGATGGTAACGCCAGCCCTGTTGTCGCGTGTTTTTCAATAGAAGGCGCAATGAGTGCCAAATTGGTTAGCTCAAAATCATCAAGCCCCAAAAAAGCCCCTTGCTCGGTCAAGGTTTGCGCCAAACGCATGGCAACGTAGCCACCAAACGAAAAACCGCCCAACCAAAGTTTACGTGCCTCGGTTTGGCAATGAATCCATTGTAAGACGGTCAACGCGTCTTCAATTTCTCCCACCATATTGCCATAGCTGCCTGTAGAGTGTCCAACACCGCGATAATTAAAGCGTACCACATGAAAACCCTGATCACGGGCAAAGCGATACATCGTTGTGACCACTTTATTCATCATAGTGCCCGCCTGTAGCGGATTGGGGTGACAGAGCAGCGCCACTTGCTCAATATCACGCGCCTTTGGGTTTTGCTGCTGCCATAAGGCATCTATTTCAAGCTTGCCAGCAGGGGCATCAATGAGTTGCAAATTTGTGGGAGCGAGCATAAGTATCCTGATAGTCACAAAATTTATCAGGCATCATGCTACCCAATTTTGGTTAAAATAGCTAGATTGAAATCCAATTAATAAGGGGATTGTTGCGCTTATTTTTTGATTTGTAAGGTGGCTTGCGAAGCCACAATTTTTGCCGCAAAATGCCGCTAAACGCGTAGATGCATCAAAATGTGTAACGCCCGTGCAATTGAGCGGCAGGTGTAGTAAATATCATTGAATAACAGCGACAATCTTCAAAGAGGTTACCATGAAATCATTACTTAATGTATCATTATTAGCGCTAGCAGGTACACTGACACTCAGTGCTTGCCAAAGTACCCCTTCCACCTTACCTGTGATTCAGCGACCGAATAATGTTTTTGAAACCACAGGGCTTGGCAAAACCAAAGCCATTGCAAGGTCAAAAGCTATTAATATTGCTACCCAACAATG
>CALAPG010000098.1 GCA_937889485.1 uncultured Moraxella sp.
GATTAGATCATTGTCTGCCAAGGTATCAAAAATATGCTGGGCATCAAATGCGCCATAATAATCGCCCACGCCTGCATGGTCACGCCCCACAATTAAATGGCTACAGCCATAGTTTTGGCGAAACAATGCGTGTAACAGCGCTTCTCGTGGGCCTGCATAGCGCATATCTAGCGGATAACCTGCCTGAATGACAGTGTCTTTGCGAAAATAGTTGTCAATAAGCGTGCCAATCGCTTGCTGGCGGACATCGGCAGGAATATCCCCTGGTTTGAGCGCGCCAAGCAGTGAGTGAATCATAACGCCGTCACAGATTTCGATGGCGATTTTTGCCAAATATTCATGAGAGCGGTGCATGGGGTTACGGGTTTGGAAGGCGGCAACGGTTTTCCAGCCTTTTTGCTCAAAGATAGCGCGGGTTTGGGCAGGGGTTAGGTAGATATCACCGTATTTGCTTGGGAACTCGCCTTCGCTAAGTACCACCACATCGCCTGCCAGATTGACATCGCCTTGTGCCATCACCATCGCCACACCTGGGTGGGCGCTATCGGTAGTGCCAAACACGGTTTGGCATTCGTGCGCTTTATCAATGTGGTATTTTTCTGCCAAGGTCAAGATACCCATGATATCGCCTTGATACACCAGCGCGATGTCATCCCCGATATTTAAAGCATCTGCCTGCGCTGGGTCGGTTGATAGGGTGATGGGAATAGGAAAAAACACGCCCTTATTGTCGCCTGTTGCGATGTGCATGTTGTCACACACGCTTTGCCAGTCAGCGTGGTTCATAAAGCCATCAAGCGGTGTAAAGCCGCCAATCCCAAGCATAATCAAATCGCCTGCTTCACGCGAGCTGATGGTGATTTGTGGTAGGATTTGCGCTTTTTGCTGCGCGGCAAGTAAGGCATCGCCTGTCAGTCGTTTTTCTTTTAATACAGGGCTTGCGTGGGGTGGGACGAGTTTTGATTGGCTTTGATTGGCTGTGGCTATAGCTTTAGTCATTATGTTTCCTAGGTCAGTGGTTGTCAAAAAATCCGCTGAGCGTATCTTAGGTTATCTTTGTTAGGAAAATTAAATGCTTTATACTGATATGCTTATAAAAATTTGGAATTAAAGCCATGCTTACTTTGTATCACCTCACTAATTCTCGCTCACAGCGCATTGTGTGGCTACTTACCGCTTTACAAGTCGAGTTTGAGCTTATCTTTGTCGAACGCACTGCCACAGGTGAAGCCCACGAATCGCTTAAAAGCATTCATCCGTTGGGAAAAGTACCGATTCTAGTCCATGAAGAAAAAAATCAAAAAACCATCCTTGCCGAAACGGCTGCAATCATCGATTATTTGGCAGCAAATTTCCCCCAACATCCGTTATTTGACTGTCAAAACAACCTAGCCGATTATTGCTATTACAAAAATTTTGCCGACAGCTCACTGATGCCAAACTTGGCACTCAAGCAGATTTTTGCCCGATTGGTGGATGTTTCACCGTTTTTTGCCAAACCGATAAGCAAAGCGATAAAAAATGGCGTGGACAGTCGCTATCTT
>CALAPG010000099.1 GCA_937889485.1 uncultured Moraxella sp.
GCGGGCAACGGGGGAGTACGGCTCGGTGATTTTTATTGCGGGTAATTTGCCCATGAAGTCAGAGATTTTGCCATTGATTATTATTGGAAAACTAGAGAGTTTTGATGTTCAGGGCGCGGCAGCGGTGGCGCTGTTTATGTTGATGATTTCGTTTGTGATTTTATTTACGATTAATGCGCTGCAGTGGCTATTAACGCGGCGGATGGGTGGAACAAGTCTATGATGAATGTACGCCAATACCCTTACCAAACCCAAGCAGCAACCCGTGAGCCAAGCTGGCTGCGCGTGGTGCTGATTGCCACTGCGGTAGGTTTTATGACGCTGATGCTGGTGGTGCCGTTGGCTGCGGTGTTTTATGAAGCCCTAAAATCAGGCTGGCAGCTGTATGTTGCTGCGCTCACCGATGCCGAAGCGCTCGCTGCGATAAAATTAACCTTGATTACCGCGCTCATTGTGGTGCCAATTAATACAGTGATTGGCATTGCGCTGGCGTGGCTATTGACGCGTTTTGATTTTAAGGGCAAGCAGCTACTCACCACGCTGCTAGACTTGCCATTCTCGGTGTCGCCTGTGGTGGCAGGCTTGATGTTTGTGGCGCTGCTTGGCGCTAATACATGGCTTGGTGGCTGGCTGGAATACTTTGGTTTTCAGGTGATTTTTGCCATTCCTGGGATTGTGCTGGCAACGTTGTTTGTAACCTTTCCCTTCGTGGCGCGTGAAGTGATACCGCTGATGCAGTCGCAAGGCAGCAGTGAAGAACAAGCGGCGCTGACACTTGGGGCATCGGGTTGGCAGATGTTTTGGCGGGTGACCTTGCCCAATATCAAGTGGGCGCTACTTTATGGCATTATTTTGACCAATGCGCGGGCAATGGGCGAGTTTGGGGCGGTGAGTGTGGTGTCTGGGCATATCCGCGGTGAGACCAACACCATGCCGCTATTGGTTGAGATTGCTTACAATGAATACAACATGACCGCCGCGTTTGCGTTATCTAGTCTGTTGGCATTACTGGCATTGGTGACTTTGATTGTGCAGCAGCTTCTAAGCAAACGCCAAGCCCAAAAATCGGCATAACCTAGTAGGTATGATTAGCCAGTCTTTATATTTGACCAGTATTGATGATTACATTGATAACAACGCCTAGCTTACGATAAAGAGAAAACCATGAGTATTGAAATTCGTGATGTGACCAAAACCTTTGGCAAATTTACCGCCCTTGAACCGATTAATCTGACTGTGCCTACAGGTAAACTAACCTCCCTGTTAGGGCCGTCAGGGTGCGGCAAAACCACGCTACTGCGTATTATTGCAGGGCTTGAGCTTGCCGATACGGGGCGAATTTTGTTTGATGGTGATGATGTCACCGATGTGCCTGTGCAGCAGCGTCATATTGGCTTTATGTTTCAGCATTATGCGTTATTTCGTCACATGACTGTATTTGACAATGTGGCGTTTGGCTTGACCGTCATGCCAAAAAATAAACGACCTAGCAAAGCGGATATCGCCAAAAAAGTCAACCACCTGTTAGAGTTGGTGCAATTGTCACAAACCGCCAATAAATACCCCCATC
>CALAPG010000100.1 GCA_937889485.1 uncultured Moraxella sp.
ATCTAGCACAAAAGGTGCTGGGACAAAAATAACTGATGCATTAGCGCCCGTGGCTTTGACTGCCTCATCCATCGTATCAAATACAGGACGGTCAAGGTGGGTAGTCCCGCCTTTACCTGGTGTCACGCCGCCCACGATGTTAGTACCGTATGCAATTGATTGCTCTGAGTGTAGAGTACCGTTTTTACCAGTAAAACCTTGCACCAATACTTTGGTGTCTTTTCCAATTAATACGCTCATTGTTTTTCCTTTAATTATCTTGGTAATTAGCTTGGGATGGTTAAAAAAGGGGGAAAAGTAAGGATGCTGCCCTACTTTTCTGATTTAAGCCTTAGGCTTAGCCCGCTTTAACAGCATCAACAATTTTTTGACCCGCTTCTGATAGACCTTGGGCAGAAATTAATTTTAAGCCAGATTCGTCAAGGATTTTTGCACCCAACTCGGCATTGTTACCTTCAAGACGCACGACCACAGGTACTGTCACATTGACTTCTTTGACCGCTGCAATAATGGCTTCAGCAATCATGTCACAGCGAACGATACCACCAAAGATGTTGATTAGTACGCCTTGGACTGATTTGTCTTCTAGAATCAGTTTGAATGCTTCAACCACACGCTCTTTGGTTGCACCGCCGCCCACGTCTAGGAAGTTGGCTGGTTGACCGCCATATAGCTTGATGATGTCCATGGTTGCCATGGCAAGACCTGCACCATTGACCATACAGCCGATGTTACCTTCTAGGGCAACATAGTTTAGGTCAAATTCTGATGCTTTAAGTTCACGCTCATTTTCTTGTGATTTGTCACGCTGGGCAGCAACGCTTGGTAAACGATACAGGGCATTTGAGTCGATACCGATTTTGGCATCCACACAGGCAAGTTCGCCAGTTTTACGCACCGCAAGTGGGTTGATTTCAAATAATGCAAAGTCGTTTTCGATAAATGCTTGGTAAGCACCTGTCATCAATTTGGCAAAGGCGTTGATTTGTTTGTCTTTTAAGCCCAATTTAAAGGCAACTTCACGCGCTTGGCTTGGCTGCAAGCCGACCAATGGGTCAACTTCCACTTTTAGGATTTTTTCTGGGGTTTCTTCAGCGACTTTTTCAATCTCAACACCGCCTTCAGTAGATGCCATAAAGGTCACGCGGCGGCTAGAGCGGTCAACAACCGCACCTAAGTATAGCTCAGTTGCGATAGGGTACATGTCTTCAGCGATTAATACGCTGTTGACAGGTTGACCGTTGGCGTCAGTTTGGTAAGTCACCAAGTTTTTGCCAATCAGTTCTTCTGCGATTTGTTTGGCTTCTTCACGGGTTTTGGCGATTTTTACGCCCCCTGCTTTACCACGACCACCTGCGTGTACTTGGGCTTTAACTACCACAGCGCCTGCATTGCCTGCCATTTTGTCAAAAGCGGCTGCCGCTTCGTCACCATTGGTGGCAATAATCCCTTCTTGTACGGGCAATCCATAGCTTTTTAATAATTCTTTGGCTTGATACTCATGTAAATTCATGAATTTATCCTCTCAGTTTTGGTTTAAATTGGGTTAACAATCATACTTATCTGATGCTAAAAATGAGCTTTGGTGACAATCACCCTCAGCCCATTTGCTAATTCTTATTTGCGTTTACGCTGAATGGCGTGAATGGCGCGTCCATCGGCTGATAGTACCGCTTCATGCACGGCCTCAGAGATGGTTGGATGGGCAAAGGTCATCAGCTGCAAGTCTTCAATGCTTGAGACAAATTCCATGGCAATCATACCTTGGTGCACGATATCGCCTGCGCCTGCTGAGACCACATGCATACCAAGCAGACGGTCGGTTTTGGCATCGGCTACCACTTTTACAAAACCTTGTCCTTCACCAGCCGCTAATGCACGGCCATTGGCAGCAAGGCTAAATTGACCTGATTTGACTTCAATGCCTTGGGCTTTGGCTTGTTCTTCGGTGAGACCCACCCACGCAATTTCTGGGTGCGTGTAGATGACGCTGATGATGGTGTCGTAGTTGACTTGTACTTTTTCGCCATGAATGCGCTCAACTGCCATCATGCCCTCTTCCATGGCTTTGTGCGCAAGCATCGGGCCACGTACCAAGTCACCAATGGCATACACGCCATCAAGGTTGGTTTGACAGTAGTCATTGACCGCAACCAAGCCGCGTTCGGTAAGTTCTACGCCTGAGTTTTCGCCCAATAGGTTTTCTTTGTAAGCACGGCGACCCACGCACACAATCAACTTATCAAACGTTTCTTCGCTCACTTGTCCTTTGGCATCGGCAGTCACCACCACTTTACCGTCTTTAACTTCGGCATTGGTGACTTTGGTGTCCACACGGATTTCTAAGCCTTGGGCTTTAAGTAGTTTGGCAGCTTCTTTGCTCACCGCTTTGTCCGCGGCTGCCAAGAATTCTGGCATGGCTTCAAATACCACCACTTCACTACCTAGACGGCGCCAGACTGAGCCAAGCTCAAGACCAATCACACCGCCACCAATCACGCCAAGGCGCGCAGGTACTTCACTAAACTCTAACGCACCTGTTGAATCCACGATGTGTTCGTTATCTACAGGGGCAACCGGAATATCAATCGGCACAGAGCCTGCCGCCAAAATCACGTTTTTGGCAGTAATCATGGTAGGTTCACCGCCATCTAATGGGGTAAATTGCACTTGTTTGTCAGCGCCTTTGCCGTCAACCAATGTACCTGTGCCTTGTAGCCAGTCTGCACCATTGCCTTTGAGCAAAGCTGCCACACCGCCTGTAAGCTGTTTGACGATGGCATCTTTACGCGCTAGCATTTTGCTGATATCAATCGCCACATCACCTGTGGTAATGCCGTGGTCGGCTAGGTCATGTTTGGTCGCTTCATAGCGGTGTGAGCTATCGAGCAACGCTTTTGATGGGATACAGCCCACGTTTAGGCAGGTACCACCCAAGGCTGGCTCGCCTTTATTAATGCGTTTTTCGATACAGGCTACGCTCATGCCCAATTGACCCGCACGAATTGCTGCTTCATAGCCACCAGGGCCGCCACCAATAATCACTAAATCATAGCTATTTTTCATCATTTTCACCAAATTTTTTCAATGGTTATTTTTTAAATACTTTAAACAAAAAAGCCTGTATCAACATTTGCCAATACAGGCTCTATTTTTTATAAATCGAGGAGTAACATAGCTGGGTTTTCGACCAACTCTTTGATAGTCACCAAGAATTGTACCGCTTCTTTACCATCAATCAGGCGGTGGTCATAAGACAAGGCTAGATACATCATCGGCAAAATCACCACTTCACCATTGACTGCCATTGGGCGCTCTTTGGTGGCATGCATACCCAAGATAGCAGTTTGTGGTGGGTTGATGATTGGGGTTGACATGAGTGAACCAAACACGCCGCCATTGGTGATGGTGAAAGTCCCACCTGTCATATCTTCAATGCCTAGCTTGCCTTCACGGGCTTTTGCGGCAAAGTTACCGATATTGCGTTCAATATCTGCCATACCCATTTGGTCGGTGTCACGCAGTACAGGTACCACTAGACCACGGTCGCTAGATACGGCAACGCCCACATCATAGTAGCCATGATAAACGATGTCATTACCATCAATAGAGGCGTTGACCGCAGGGAAGCGTTTTAGGGCTTCGGTCGCGGCTTTGACAAACAATGACATAAAGCCAAGTTTCACACCGTGACGTTTTTCAAAACGCTCTTTAAACTCGCTACGAAGTTCCATAATAGGTTTCATGTTGACTTCGTTAAAAGTGGTCAACATGGCGGTTTCTTGGGTCGCGGCTAATAGACGCTCAGCCACACGGGCACGTAAACGCGTCATTGGTACGCGTTTGTCGGCACGTTGACCCACTGCATTGGCAACCACTTGACCATTATCGGCTTTGATAGCTGGGTTGGTTTTTAGGGTTGGGTTTGCCATGTCTTCTTTGGTAACACGGCCGCCACGACCTGTACCTTCTACTTCAGCAGGATTGACGCCTGTGGTATTTGCCGCTTTACGCACTGCAGGGCTTTGGTCTTTATAGTCGCTTTCTGCTTTGGCTTGGACAGGCGCAGAGACGGATTCTGGTGCAAGCGTGGTGCCTTTATCG
The DNA here is from genome assembly GCA_937889485.1 of uncultured Moraxella sp. Lineage (GTDB taxonomy): Bacteria > Pseudomonadota > Gammaproteobacteria > Pseudomonadales > Moraxellaceae > Faucicola. Next base: position 4,105 of record CALAPG010000100.1, read on the forward strand.
GCTTCTTTTTCGGTTAGTTCAGCGGCAGGGGCAGCCATGGCGCCTTCGGTAAATTCACCGATTACTTCAGCAGACAATACGGTGTCATCGACGTTTTTGACAATTTTACTCAACACACCATCTGCGGGCGCAACTACTTCAAGTACCACTTTGTCCGTTTCAATTTCTGCAATTACAGCATCACGGCTCACTTGATCGCCTTCATTGTAGTTCCACGCAACAATAGTACCGTCTGCGACTGATTCTGGGAATACTGGGGCTTTGATTTCACTCATGGAAAACTCCTAATTTTAAATTCAGGCTATTTCAGTTGTAATGGATAAAAATCTTGTTTGTCACAATTGCTAAAATAATTGAGGTCTATAAAACCATAAGGATAAACACGCGATGAATGGCATGTTTATCCTTTTTTTTGGATTAGTCAGTGTTTTTTTGTTGAGCCGCTTTTGCTTGGGCTGCTAAGTTAGCTTGACCCGTTGGTTCGTCACTTGGGAGTCCTAACGCGTCATTGACCACTTTTTTCTGCTGTGCCACGTGCATTTGCATTGAACCTGCCGCTGGCGCTGCCGATGAGGGACGGGCGACTGCTGGTAATAAATGCGCTTTGGTTGGGCGAACTGCAGGTTTTGGCGGTGCAATCAGACGGAACAAGTGCGGTGCAAGGTAGTACCACGCGCCTTGGTTAAGCGGCTCTTCTTGCGTCCAAACAATACCTTCAAGGTTTGGATATTTTGCCACTTCTTCTAGGATACGCGCTTCTGGCAATGGGTATAACTGCTCGATACGTACAATCGCAACGTTTTCAAGCCCTAATTCGCGGCGTTTTTCTAGTAGGTCATAGTACACTTTACCGCCACATAATACCAAACGTGTGACTTTGTTATTATCTAGCTGATCAATTTCTGAAATAACAGTTTCAAATTTACCCGCGGCCAGTTCATCAAGGGTTGATACGGCAAGTTTATGACGTAGCAAGCTTTTTGGTGACATTACGATAAGCGGCTTGCGCGCTGGGCGCACTACTTGGCGACGCAGTACATGGAAAATTTGAGCAGGTGTGGTAGGTGTTACCACTTGCATGTTATCTTCAGCACAAAGCTGTAAATAACGCTCTAAACGCGCTGAAGAGTGCTCAGGCCCTTGACCTTCATAGCCGTGTGGCAAGAGCATGGTCAAGCCGCACAGACGTTGCCATTTGGTTTCACCGCTTGAAATAAACTGGTCAATCACTACTTGTGCACCATTGGCAAAGTCACCAAACTGTGCTTCCCAAATCACTAAGGCATTGGGGACTGTGGTTGCGTAACCATATTCAAATGCCAAGACAGCTTCTTCTGACAACAGTGAGTTAAAGGTGGTAAACGGTGCTTGGTTTTCATTCAAATTAGCCAGTGGTACATACATGTCGCCGTTTTTAATATTAAATAGCTCACTATGACGGTGTGAGAAAGTACCACGCCCCACGTCTTCACCTGTGATACGAACAGGAAAACCTTCGTCTACAATCGATGCATACGCCAGTGTTTCGGCAGCACCCCAGTTGAGTGGTTCTTGACCTGTTTGCATGGCTAAACGTTGATCAACGACTTTTTGAACTTGGCGCTGTAGCTCATAGCCTTCTGGCATTTGTGCCATGCGCGCGCCAAATGCTTTTAACTTTTCGATATCAACGCTAGTGTCCCAATCATCTTTCAGCTTGTGACCAATATAAGGCGTCCAATCCACGTATAGGGATTTATTAGGCTGTAGTACCAGTGCGCTGGCAACATATTCGCCTTTATCCAGTGATTCACGGTAATCATCTTCAAGGGCAACAGCCGTTTGTTTATCGATAATGCCTTGTTCAATCAAGTTGGTGGCATAAAAATCGCGGGTAGTGGGCAACTTCTTGATAATCGCATACATCAATGGCTGGGTAGCAGATGGCTCGTCCGCTTCATTATGACCATTGCGGCGATAACAGAACATATCAATGACGATATCTTTATGGAACTCACGGCGATAATCATGCGCAAGCTGAGCCAAAAATACAACCGCTTCGGGGTCATCACCGTTGACATGGAAAATAGGCGCATGTACCATTTTTGCCACATCGGTACAATATTCTGTAGAACGGGCATCTTCCACGCGGCTGGTCGTAAAACCCACTTGGTTATTAATAACAATGTGGATAGTACCGCCTGTTGAATAGGCGCGTGTTTGTGACATTTGGAAGGTTTCTTGGTTCACACCTTGACCTGCAAACGCTGCATCACCATGTACCACAATCGGCAGTACCGTATCACCGTTCAGATCGTGGCGACGCACTTGGCGCGCACGTACTGAGCCAATCAACACAGGTGAAACAATCTCCAAATGCGATGGGTTAAATGCAAGTGCCAAGTGTGCCTCACCGCCTGGGGTCATCACGTTTGAGCTAAAGCCGTTGTGATATTTCACATCACCTGAGCCCACCGTTGGTTGCTTTTTGCCATCAAACTCATCAAACAAGTCTTTTGGATTTTTACCCAAAATATTGACCAACAAATTAAGACGCCCACGGTGTGCCATACCAATGACCATCTCTTTGGTGCCATTTTGACCTGCACGCTGGATAATTTCATTCACCATCGGAATAAAACTTTCCCCACCCTCCAAGCCAAAGCGTTTTACCCCAGTGTACTTACGAGCCAGATATTTTTCCAAACCTTCTGCTGCAGTTAGACGCTCCAAAATAGACTTACGTTTTTGATCATCAAATTTGATATGCCCTAGATTGGTCTCAAGATACTGCTCAATCCAACGCTTTTCTTTGGCAGTAGTCACATGCATATACTCAGCACCGATTTTATTGCTGTAGACACGCTGTAGGACTTCTAAAATTTCACGTAAGGTGGCTTTATCTTTGCCAATATTAAAATCACTGGTTGGGTAAACGGTGTCCAAATCAGCCTCTGACAACCCATGATATTCGAGCGTCAACTCTTCAATTTGGGGTCTTGGCATTAGTCCTAGTGGGTCAAGTCTTGCTAGACGGTGACCACGGCGACGATAAGCGGTGATGAGCTTTTGCACGCCCATTTGGTTTTCGCTTAGCTCTCGAATCGCTGCGGGGTTAACATCGCCAATCGCGCCGCTTTGTTGGGTAACTTTTGCTGCGGTCGTGTTGCGCGCTAACAATAAAAATTGTTCTTGAATAGTGTGATGAAGGGCATTCTTATTATCACTGCTCGCAAATTGCTCAAAGTAAGGCACTAATTGTGCATCAACGCTTTGCGGATCTTGAAGATACTGTTCATAGAGGGATTCAAGATAGACTGCATTATCTGCCGACAATTCAGTAAACTGTGCAGAAGATACAGAAGTTTGGTTTTGGTTTGCCATGATTCTTTCTACTGTAGTATTTAAAGGGTGGAAATAAAAATTTTAGGTACTAGCCTAGCATTTTTACATTTAACAAAAAATTTTGTTTCGTTAATAGTTAGTATTCATTTACTAAATATAGCCATTTATACCTGCCATCAGCCGTGTTTTTCGGTCAATGAAGGGCTAAAACAACCTATTTTATGGGCATCAGTTCATTTTCCTTCCTTAGAAAAAGCAAACGAATATTCCCTTTGATTATCTTGGCTATTATACAAAATTACGCAGTTTTTATCTCATTGATTATGCAGAAAAGGCGTAAAAAAAGTTGTCATAACGCGGCTTATTGATTACTTTAATGAATACGTTTCTAAAATCTGGTCACCTAAGCCTATCAAAAGCAAAAAGCCCTGTATCAACAGAGCTTTTTGAGATACCACCAGCTAAAAAATCTAGCCTGCTTGGTCAAGTAACAAGTTACGCAAATGTCCAATGGCTTTGGTTGGGTTTAAACCTTTTGGACATACTGACACACAGTTCATGATGCCTCGGCAACGGAACAAGCTAAAGGGGTCG
>CALAPG010000101.1 GCA_937889485.1 uncultured Moraxella sp.
ATCGGTTGTATGGTTAATGGTGCTGGTCTTGCAATGGCGACCATGGACATCATCAAACTATACGGTGGTCAACCAGCTAACTTCCTAGACGTAGGCGGCGGTGCAACTAAAGAACGCGTTGTTGAAGCATTCAAATTAATCCTTGAAGATAAATCAGTACAAGGCGTACTTATTAACATCTTCGGTGGTATCGTACGTTGTGACATGATCGCTGAAGCGATTATCGACGCGGTGAAAGAAGTTAACGTAACTGTACCAGTCGTTGTACGTCTTGAAGGTAACAACGCTGAGTTAGGTGCACAAATCCTACGTGATTCAGGTCTAAAATTGATTCCTGCTGAAGGTTTATCAGACGCTGGTCAAAAAATCGTTGATGCGGTTAAAAATGCATAAATTGTATGAGTAGGGCAATAGGCTTTACTTATTTAACCCTATTAATCAATCGAAAAATTTTTAAGGAAAAAGAATGAGCGTATTAATTGATAAAGATACCAAAGTATTGGTACAAGGTTTCACCGGTAAAAACGGTACATTGCACTCAGAGCAATCATTGGCTTACGGTACCAAAATCGTTGGTGGTGTAACCCCAGGTAAAGGTGGTACAACCCATCTTGGCTTACCAGTATTTGACACCATGAACGAAGCCGTTCAAGCGACTGGTGCCGATGCTACTGTTATCTTTGTTCCAGCACCTTTCGTACTAGACTCAATCGTTGAAGCGATCGATTCAGGCGTTAAATTGGTTGTTGTTATCACTGAAGGTGTACCAACCATCGATATGCTAAAAGCAAAACGTTACCTAGAAAACGTTAATGCTGATTTAACTGCTAAAGGCGAAGAAATCGTCCGTATGGTTGGTCCAAACTGCCCAGGCGTTATCAGCCCAGGTAAATGTAAAATCGGTATTATGCCTGGCCACATCCACCAAGAAGGTAAAGTGGGTATCATCTCACGTTCTGGTACCTTGACCTATGAAGCGGTTGCCCAAACCACCAAACTGGGCTTTGGTCAATCAACTTGTATCGGTATTGGCGGCGACCCAATCCCTGGTATGAACCAAATCGACGCGCTAAAACTACTGCAAGAAGACCCACAAACCGAAGCTATCGTATTGATTGGTGAAATTGGTGGCACCGCTGAAGAAGAAGCCGCTGCCTACGTCAAAGAGCATGTCACCAAACCTGTCATCGGTTATATCGCAGGTGTTACAGCACCCAAAGGCAAACGTATGGGTCATGCGGGCGCCATTATCTCTGGCGGTAGCGGTACTGCTGAAGAAAAATTCAAAGCCTTTGAAGCCGCTGGTATTGCTTATACCCGTGACCCTTCAAAAATCGGTGAAAAAGTTAAAGAAGTCACTGGTTGGTAAACTTGAGTTACCTACAAAAAAAGCAGATAGTCACTATCTGCTTTTTTTATTGTTTATTGCCGTAAAACTACCGTTTAGGTGCTCAGATGATCAAAGCAAAGACGGTTAAAGATTTGGCAGGCTTACCGCTTGCATTGGCAAGAGAGTATCAGACTTTTCAAAAACAAAAACCTATAGATAATCTTCCGCCAATAGAAGTCTATCAAAATACCCAAGAGTAAAAAAAAGTCAAAAAGCACTTATCTTTTTGTTTGGGGAAAATACTTGTCAATGGTATTATTAACCCAAAATCTTTAGTCAACCTGCAAGTGAGGTAGCAACGACATTGTATAATTTTAAAGTTAAAAAATAATGGGATGGATTAAGCATGAAAACATTTTTAGTCACTGGCGGTGCGGGTTTTATTGGATCAGCAGTGGTTCGACATCTAATTAACAACACCGATCATCAAGTCATTAATGTCGATAAGTTAACGTACGCAGGTAACTTATCCTCATTAGATACAGTAGCAAATAATAAACGTTATTGTTTTGAACAAATAGATATTTGCGATGCTGAGGCGCTCAAAACTTTATTTGAACAATATCAACCCGATGTCGTGATGCATTTGGCAGCAGAGAGCCATGTTGATCGCTCTATTGATGGTCCAGGTGATTTTATCCAAACCAATATTGTGGGTACATATACCTTATTAGAAGCGTCTCGTAGTTATTGGTCTTCACTAAGCGCCGCTAAAAAACAAGATTTTCGTTTTCACCATATTTCTACTGATGAGGTCTATGGTGACTTGCATGGCACTGACGACTTATTTACTGAAACCACATCTTATGCACCTAGTAGTCCGTATTCAGCCAGTAAAGCAGGGTCTGATCACTTGGTGAGAGCTTGGCAACGAACTTTTGGTTTACCCACCCTAGTAACCAATTGTTCAAACAATTATGGGCCTTTTCATTTTCCTGAAAAACTTATTCCTTTGATGATTTTAAATGCATTATCAGGAAAGCCTTTGCCAGTGTATGGCGATGGTAAACAAATACGTGACTGGCTATTTGTAGAAGACCATGCTAGAGCCCTAGTCAAAGTTGCAACCACGGGCAAAATTGGTGAAACTTACAACATTGGCGGACATAACGAAAAGACAAACATCGAAGTTGTCAAAACACTATGTCAACTATTGGAAGAATTGGCACCAAATAAACCTGCAGGTATTGAGCACTATGAGGACTTGATTACTTATGTCAAGGATCGTCCTGGCCATGACGTGCGTTATGCCATTGACGCAAGTAAAATTGAGCGTGAATTAGGTTGGAAGCCACAAGAAACATTCGAAACGGGGCTCAGAAAAACCGTTCAATGGTACCTTAGTAACCAACCATGGTGGCAAGCCATTCAAGATGGTAGTTATCAACAAGTAAACAGAAAACTTGCTAATGAATCATAAGAATAGGTGCCATATGAATAAGTTAGTGATTTTAGCACCCAATGGTCAAGTAGGTTTTGAATTACTCAGAAGCCTTGCGCCCCTTGGTGAGGTGATTGCACTCAGTCGTGAAGACGTTGATTTTATCCTTATAGATAAACTAGAGGAAAAAATTAAACATATCGCCCCTTCCATTATCATTAATGCCGCCGCTTACACGGCAGTTGATAAAGCAGAAAGTGATGAACAGGCCGCCTTTATCATTAATGAAAAGCTTCCGAGGATGCTTGCCAAGATTTGTAATGATAATGATGCACTGTTGGTGCATTATTCATCGGATTACGTCTACCCTGGCAATGGTGAAATTCCGTGGACTGAAACCGATAATACGGCTCCTTTATCAGTATATGGTAAATCTAAACTGGCAGGTGATAAAGCTATCATTAGCCATTGCAGTAAGTATCTTATTTTTCGTACAAGTTGGGTTTATGCCGCGCGTGGTAATAACTTTATGAAAACCATGATTAAGCTTGCACAGAGTCGGGAATCATTAAATGTGGTGAATGACCAATTTGGTGCGCCCACGCCAGCAAGATTAATCGCGCAAGTGACTGCCTTAGCGGTCGCTAAAATGTTAGAAGACGCAGATAGTGCTAAAATGCTAAGTGGCATCTACCATTTAGCACCCAGTGGCTATACCAGCTGGCATGGATTTGCTGATGAGATTTTTTCACGCTCCAAAAAGTGTGGTGTGAGTTTACAGCTTAAGGAAAGCCAATTTAGAGGTATACCCACTGAAGCATATCCCACACCTGCACAAAGACCCAAAAACTCTAGAATGAATCTAGATAAAATAGAAAAAACTTTTGGTTTAACTATGCCGACATGGCAATCTCAACTGGCCTTGACGTTAGAAGAATACTTGCAACATCAACAAAATTAATAGATTAGGAGGAAAATATGCGTAAGGGTATCGTTTTAGCAGGTGGTTCTGGCACACGTTTGCACCCCATTACCATGGGCGTATCCAAACAACTGCTGCCAATTTATGACAATCCCATGGTGTATTATCCTATTTCAGTGTTGATGCTGGCGGGTATCCAGGATATTTTGATTATCTCTACACCCGAAGATATGCCCAGTTATCAAAAGTTATTGGGGAATGGTAAACAGTTTGGGGTTAATTTATCTTATGAAATTCAACCTTCACCCGACGGGCTTGCCCAAGCTTTTATCATTGGCGAGAAATTTATTGGCAATGATCCTGTTTGTTTGGTGCTTGGTGACAACATTTTTCATGGTCAACATTTTAGCGACCAGCTCAAAAAGGCAAACAGTCAGGTATCAGGTGCAACAGTTTTTGGTTACCTAGTAAAAGATCCAGAGCGTTTTGGGGTGGTTGAATTTGATGAAGCAGGTAAAGCCATTTCTATAGAAGAGAAGCCAATTAAACCAAAATCTGACTACGCAGTAACAGGTCTGTATTTTTATGACAATGATGTGGTAGCAATCGCCAAAAATATTCAACCTTCTGACCGAGGTGAACTAGAAATTACATCAGTAAATAATGTGTATTTAGAAAAAGGTCGTCTTCAAGTAGAAAAGCTAGGTAGGGGTTTTGCATGGCTTGATACAGGTACGCATGATTCACTGCTTGAGGCAAGTAGCTATGTCCAAACCATTGAAAATCGTCAGGGGTTAAAAATAGCGGCTCTTGAAGAAATTGCTTGGCGCAATGGCTGGATTTCTGACGATCAGCTCAAAGCCCAAGGTGAGCAATTTAAGAAAACACAGTATGGTCAATACTTATTGCAGCTACTTGAAGACTAAAAAATTGAATGCTGACTTAGCTTAATAAGGTAATAAAATGGAATATAAAAAACTTGCAATTCCTGAAGTAGTCTTGATGGCGCCCAAAGTGTTTGGTGATGAAAGAGGGTTTTTTATGGAGACCTTTCGCCAATCTGAATTTGAAAAATATTGTGGCAATTATCAATTTGTTCAAGACAACCATAGTAGTTCAAGCCAAGGTATTTTACGAGGTTTACACTATCAGCTTGACAAGCCACAAGGTAAATTGGTACGCGTGGTTAAAGGCGAAGTGTTTGATGTTGCAGTTGATATGCGCGAGTCTTCACCCACGTTTGGTCAATGGGTAGGTGAATTTTTGAGTGCCGATAACAGACGCATGTTGTGGGTACCACCGGGATTTGCTCATGGGTTCTTGGTCACGAGTGAGCAAGCTGAGTTCGTTTATAAGTGTACTGATTATTACAATCCAGGTGATGAATACTCCCTGCTGTGGAATGATGAGACCGTGGGTATTGGTTGGCCTCTACAAGACTTTAAGGTCAATCTTTCTGAAAAAGATCAGCAAGGGTTAATTTTTCAAGCGGCACCAAAATTTAGTAGCAAGGCACCACTAAGTAGCAATTTGTAAACAATTCACCTGCTAATTTATTTAATGTATGTTTTAATTTATAATGCTTGCAAGCATCCATTGAGATATTGTTTGGTATGAAATCTTCAAAACAGCATTTTTTCACCTTTAGACCCCTAATTATTTTTTCTGCCATTAGCATCATGCTTACGGGTTGTCAGACCGTTAAAAATAGAATCTCAGATTGGCAACCCAATGCAGGACCCACGCTCAAGCAAGTTGAAAGCAGTGTGCAAGGCACTGATGAGGGACATGGCAGCATCACACCTAATGGTCTAACTATCATCGATATTGATGGTCGTACTGCTAATCGCGCCAATGAGTTGCTTAGTTATAAAAGATTCTCTGACTATTACCGTGGTGGTAATGTAGTGCAGCAAGTCATTAGACCAGGTGATGTGGTCAATGTGGCACTGTATGAAGCACCACCTGCGTTATTGTTTGGCTCGGCTGCTGATATTGCTAATACCAGTGGATCAGCAGAAAAAAAGTTACCCGATCAAATGGTAGATAGCCGCGGACAAATTTCTATTCCGTTCTTGGGAAAAATTAATGTGGCGGGTAAAAGTCCTCAACAGGTACAGGACATGATTGCCAATGGTCTCTCGCGTAAGGCCAATAAGCCAAGTGCTATTGTAAGCATTGGCAAAAATAACTCTGCCAATATCACGGTAGTTGGCGAAGTCAACAATAGCTTGCGTGTACCGTTGACGGGAAAAGGTGAGCGAGTCCTTGATGCTATTGCTGCAGCAGGTGGTACCAAATACCCTAGTAGCCGTGTGACTGTCCAAGTCAATCGTGGCATGCAGTCGGTTGAAATGCCTCTAGCAGATCTGCTCAATGATGCCAAACAAAACATAGTATTACAGCCTGGTGATGTAGTATCAGTCAACTACCAATCAAAAAGCTTTACGGTACTTGGTGCCACTGTCAAAAATGATGAAATTAATTATGAATCGAATGGTATCTCACTTATGCAAGCATTGGCGCGAGCTGGTGGTTTAAATGATAACCGTGCAGACTCTCGTGGTGTATTTATTTTCCGTTATGAAACACCTAGCATGTTAACTATTGATCAAATGGATCGGGTACCGTATCAATTCAAACAGACAGGACGTATTCCTGTTGTGTATCGTCTTAATTTAAAAGATCCGATGAACTATATCGTCGCACAAAATTTCCCGATTAAGAAT
>CALAPG010000102.1 GCA_937889485.1 uncultured Moraxella sp.
CAGCACCCATCCCTGCTGCCCCAAGCGCACCAAACTGACGCAAAAAACGGCGGCGCGGCAACCTAGGTGCAGGGCTAACCAGTTGATGGTGAGGGGCGCTCTCGGATTGGCAGAGCGATTGGTTCAATTTGCCCATAAGATCCTCTACTTGGTTTGATTAAAATAAAAGAAAAAATAACCCGCTGGCTAACGCTGTTATGAAGGTCACAAGCGGTGTTCAAAGCAAAAAATTTGACTTGTATTGGGGTATGGCTGTTCTTGGGTTGCCGCTAGTTTTTATGACCATGCCATTGCCCACTTGTTGCCTAAAAACAGTAAAGGTGAGCCAAGGTCAACTGACTCACCTAATTACACTGCGCATAATATGGGTGCGAGGTTGGTACGGGGCAAAAAACAAAAGCGCCGTTTACTGCAGCACCACGCCCATTTGAGCAAGGGGCTCGCCCAGTTTATTGACTGCCTCAGCCAGTGCCTTGGTGTCATCTGCGGTCAATTCGGTATACAATTTATAGTCATTACTACCCACTTGGTGCTTGGCAAGGAGCGCATCAACGGCAGCAAATTTTTGGGTTAACTCGGTGACCAATGCAGGGTTTTTGGTTTGTATTACGGGTTTTAAAATCTCAAAAATCTTCTCGGCACCTTCAATATTGGCTTTAAAGTCATATAGATCGGTATGAGAAAAAATTTCTTCCTCACCGGTAATCTTACTGGTAGAAACTTCATTAAGCAGATCAACCGAACCTTGTACCATCAACTCGCCTGTAACCTCTGCTGTGGGCAGCTTGGCGCGTAATTCTTTGATATCGGCTAGCAACTGATCACCCAATTTTTCGGTACCTTGGGTGGTCTGCTGCGTCCAAAGAATTTTTTCGATACGGTGAAATCCCGACCAGACCTCATCTTTTTCTAAGTCTGCTTCGCGGTTATCAATGCGCGGATCCAAATCACCAAAACTCTCTGCAATAGGCTCTGAGCGTTCATAATACATACGTGCCTTTGGATAAAGGGCTTTGGCTTCTTCAAGTTTGCCCGCTTTTAGGAGCGCGACAAATTTTTCTGTATCGGCAAGCAATAAGTCAATTTGCCCTGTCACCCAAGTTTTATAAGCCTCTGTTTGTTGAGTCAAATCAACGGGTTGACCTGCTTGATTAGCGGCAGTATTGGCGCTTGCCACCACACTACTGGCAGCTGCATCTTTGCCTTCAGAAGGGGCGGGCTTGCTACAGGCGGTAAGTCCTACCCATACCAGCATGCCTAAGCATAATGGTGAAAAGCGAGATAATAAACGTTTGGTCATAACAGCCTCAGTCAAAGCAAGTTAGCCACCGCTAACGGTGAATTTAGAATAATTTTAAACGAAAGAATTATAATGTAAATGATAATAATTATCAATAGTATTTATAAACCGTTGGTATTTATAAACCGTTAGTTAGGTGTGTAACAGCGGCAGTGAACCACATAAAAAAACCGCTATCGGCCAGTGATAGCGGTCATAATAAAACTAGACAAAAGGGTGATGCCTAGCCAAATTTACCCGTGATGTATTCTTCGGTTTCTTTACGCTCAGGGTTGGTAAAGATTTTGTCAGTTTCGCCCATTTCCATCATCTCGCCCAAATACATATATACCGTATAATCAGACACACGTGCCGCTTGCTGCATATTATGGGTCACAATGGCGATGGTATAATCTTCTTTTAGGTCGGTAATCAAGTCTTCAATAGAACCCGTGGAGATGGGGTCAAGTGCGGAGGTAGGCTCATCAAGCAGCAATACCTCAGGGCGCGTTGCAACCCCACGCGCAATACATAAACGCTGCTGTTGACCACCTGACAGTGAAAGACCCGAGGCTTTTAGCTTGTCTTTGACCTCGTTCCAAAGTGCGGATTTTTTGAGCGCCCATTCCACGCGCTCATCAAGCTCAGCGCGGCTTAGGCTTTCATACAAGCGCACCCCAAATGCCACATTATCATAAATCGACATGGGAAACGGCGTGGGTTTTTGGAATACCATACCCACACGCGCGCGCAACAAGTTAACGTCCACGGATTTATCAATAATATTTTGACCATCAAGATTGATTTCGCCCGTGGCTTTCATACCAGGGTATAAATCATACATGCGGTTAAAAGTACGCAGTAAAGTGGATTTACCACAACCTGAAGGCCCAATAAAGGCGGTGACTTTTTTATCAGCGATGTCGATATTAATATTTTTTAATGCATGAAATTTACCGTAATAAAAATCAAGATTACGAATTTGCATTTTTGCGGTCATGATAACTACCTTATAAATTTTAGAAAATGCGAGCCACTAAACTTGGATAAAATAGGTGCCGATGTGTATACCAAATTAATGAGAGGATTGTTCTTTGCCACTTAACAACCGTGCCAAAATATTGAGCGTTAATACCGCCAAGGTAATAATCAATGCCCCTGCCCATGCCAATTGATTTGAAATTTCATAGGGTTGGCTGGCATATTGGTAAATCACGTTTGGCAAGTTGGCAATCGGCTGACCCATATCGGTACTAAAAAACTGGTTATTGAGAGCGGTAAACAGTAACGGTGCAGTTTCGCCCGAAATACGCGCAAATGCCAATAAAATCCCCGTTAATACCCCTGTTTTGGCAGCACGAAGCGTAACCGACAGCACCAATTTCCATTTTGGTGTGCCAAGTGCATACGCCGCTTCACGCAGGGTATTGGGTACCAACCGCAGCATGTTTTCAGTGGTACGCACCACCACAGGAATCACCAACAACGCCAAGGCAAGTGACCCTGCCCAGCCCGAAAAGTTACGACCTTGCACCATGAGCGCAAAAATAAATAGACCTATCACGATAGAAGGCGCGGATAGCAAAATATCATTCATAAAACGCGTTACTTTGCCAAGCCAGCTATTTTCAGCAAACTCTGCCAAATAAATCCCTGCCATAATACCAATAGGCGTACCAATTAATAGCCCCAACCCTGTTACCATAATCGAGCCAATAATGGCATTGCGAAGACCGCCAATCTCATTCGGTGACGGTGTATCTTGGGTAAAGATTGGCATGGTCAGTAACGCATGCGAGCCAGAAGCAAAAAGTTTAAATAAAATCAAACCCAAAAAAGTCAGACCAAATACAATAGATAGACCCGCAAAAATCAGCCCCAACACATTGGACAAGCGGCGGCGTTTGTAGATGGCATTATTACGGTTAATATTAGTGGTAGTCATATTCTTCCCCAAAAATTACTATTTTGTACCCGCGTTTTTATCCATACGCGCCAGCATCAATTTTGAAATCACCAGCACAATAAAGGTAATAATAAACAACAAGAACCCTAAATGTAACAATGACGATTGGTGTAGACCCTCAGACTCGGCAAACTCATTTGCCAATGCCGAAGTAATTGACACACCCGATTGAAATAGACTTGGGCTAATATTATAGGCATTACCAATTACAAACGTGACCGCCATAGTTTCGCCAAGCGCACGCCCAAGCCCCAAGATAATACCGCCCACTACCCCAGCCTTGGTATAAGGTAGCACCACATAACGCATCACTTCCCACGTGGTAGAACCAAGCCCATACGCCGATTCTTTGAGCATTTGCGGCGTAATAGAAAACACATCACGCATCACCGAAGCAATAAACGGGATAATCATAATCGCAAGAATCAAACTTGCTGTAAACAAGCCAATGCCCATTGGCGCACCTTGGAATAAGCGCCCAATATAAGGCACATCGCCCAAGTGAGCAATTAACCAAGGCTGAATGTTTTCTGAAAACCACGGCGCAAACACAAAAAAACCCCACATACCATAAATAATGGAAGGAATACCTGCCAAAAGTTCAATGGCAATACCTAAGGGGCGTTTCAAAAAATTGGGACAAAGCTCAGTCAAAAACATCGCAATACCAAAACTCACGGGCACCGCGACCAAAATCGCGATAATCGAAGTAATCAGAGTGCCATAAATGGGTGCCAAAGCCCCATACACGTCCATACCAGTGTCCCAATCTTTACTGGTATAAAAATTAATGCCAAATGCTTTAATACTTGGTAGCGCCCCATAAAGTAACGACACCAATATACCGCCCAATAACAATAGTACAATCACCGCAAAAAAACGTGTCGCATTGACGAAGAGCCAATCTAAGCGTTGTTGCTTTGCGAGTTTTGCGTGTAAATCTGACATAAGAACCCAGCCATCAAATAAATGTTAGTTTAATTGCCCAATAAATTTAAAAAAAAACGTAGAGCATTCAATCATATATTGCTCTACGTTCATTTGATCATGCATAACCCTTTTTATTTTTAGATCTTATCGAGGTTACTATTTTGTCGCAGATGCTGCAGTAGCCGTTGCCTCAAACAGTGGCTTGCCATCTTTGCCCACCACCTCATTCCAGCTAGCACGGAAAATTGCTTTGCTTTCTGCTGAGAAAGGTACAAAGTCCAAGCTTTTTGCGGCTTCATCCCCACCTGTATATGCCCAGTCAAAGAATTTTAACGTGTTTTTCACATTTTCTGGATTGGTTGGGTTTTTATGCACCAAAATAAAGGTAGCCGCAGAGATTGGCCAAGCATTGGCATCGGCTTGGTTGGTCAACACAATATTAAACCCTGGGGTGTTTTTCCAGTCGGCATTACCGGCTGCTGCAAAGCTTTCTGCAGATGGTTGCACAAAGTTACCCGCCGCATTTTTAAGCTGGGTATGCGCCATGTTGTTTTGTTTGGCATACGCGTATTCTACATAGCCAATCGAGTTTTTGGCGCGCGTTACGTTGCTTGCCACGCCTTCGTTACCTTTACCACCCGCGCCTGTAGCAGCGGTTGGCCATTTGATGGATTTATCAACGCCAGGGCCTGCTTTCCACTCAGGTGATACTGCCCCTAAATAACTGGTGAAGTTAAAAGTGGTACCCGAACCATCTGAGCGAAAGATAGTGGTAATTGGGGCATCAGGCAGTGTAACGCCTGGGTTTAGGGCAGTAATGGCAGCATCGTTCCACTTGGTGATTTTACCCAAATAGATATTGGCAAGCGTTGTGCCGTCTAATTTTAGTTGACCAGGCTGCACGCCATCAATATTGACGACAGGTACCACACCACCAATCACAGTTGGAAACTGAATCAAACCGCTTTTGTCCAATTCTTCTTTACTCAAAGGCGCATCAGAGGCACCAAAGTCGACAGTGTTGGCTTGAATCTGCTTAATACCGCCTGATGAGCCAATAGATTGGTAGTTAACTTGTCCACCGGTTGTTGACTTAAACTGTCCTGCCCATTTGGCATAAATAGGCTGTGGAAAAGAAGCCCCTGCACCTGTGATGGTGAAGGCTGCGTTTTTATCGCTACCTGCGCTTGCGCTGCTGGCTGCTGCGCCGCTTTCTGCTTTGTCTGCAGGTTTGTTGCCACAAGCGGTCAATGCTAATGTCGATGCTACGATAATACTTAATAATGAATAACGCATGGCTGGCTCCTAAAAAATTTGTCACAAAACTGGTTGATATATAAAGACTCGTTGGCAATGTTGGGGTAGCGCTTGGTGTATTTTGACCCCGTTCCATTCATGTGCTTTAATACCTACCAACTTGTAAGGTGAGTTGGCGGGCATAGGGCTTTATGCCCAACGGTTAATTGTGTTTGTATGAAAATTGTGTATATGATTGCAGACAAATATGACAATATCATGACAAAGTACTCAGATAACTGCCACCATGCTTGCTTAATGCTTTATTTTATCAAATAGCATTGGGGTGAAATAGTCCAAGGTGCGCGCCACTATCGTCCTCACCCTTTAATTTTATCGCAGTTGGGCGCTAAACTACAACCTTTAACCGCTATCCACCAAAAATTTAGTGGCTTTAGTGACTAAGGTTAGCCCACGACTTTTTTGATGAGACCCAATTTGCCATCCTGATAAGGGGGATACCGTAGCGGTACATCAATCAAAGTGCTTTTATTGAGTATCGCTTTGGCATGACTAAAGGTATAAAAGCTAAATTGCCCGTGGTAATTACCCATGCCACTTGCCCCTACCCCGCCAAAGGGCAGCTTGTTATTGGTTAGGTGTAATAAGGTATCATTGATACAGCCACCGCCAAATGATATTTCTGCCAATATTTTTTCTTGCGTGGCTTTATGCTTGCTAAATAAATACAGGGCTAAAGGTTTATCTCGCTCGTTGATCTGTTCAATCACCGTTTCAATGCGCTCAAACGTCATCAGCGGTAGGACTGCCCCAAATATTTCTTCTTGCATCACAGGGCTATCCCAGTTGACACCCTCTAGGACAGTTGGGCTAATTTGCCATGTGTCATCATTGTAGCGACCGCCCACCACGGCTTCACCATCTTTCAAAAACTCTTTGACCCGCAAATAATGACGCTGGCTAATCATTTTGGGATAGTCAGGATTTTTGAGTACCTCATCGCCATAAAATTGCCGCACGGCCTCTTGTAATGCCTCAATGAGGGCGGCTTTCACCGTGTGATGTACTAGCAAATAGTCAGGTGCAACACAGGTCTGCCCGCTGTTAAGCGATTTGCCCCACATGATACGTTTGGCAGCTTGCTTGATATCTGCACTGGCATCTACAATGCACGGGCTTTTACCGCCTAGCTCGAGGGTCACGGGGGTCAAATATTGGCTGGCAGCTTGCATGACAATTTTGCCAACTTTGCTACTTCCCGTAAAAAAAATATAATCAAACGCATGACCCAGCAATGCCTGATTGACTGCCACGCCGCCTTCAATCACCGCAAAATAATGGGGGTCAAAATAGTCATGCACCATTTGCGCAATGACCGCTGAGGTGTGGGGTGCTAGCTCTGATGGTTTTAATACCACGGTATTGCCTGCCGCAATAGCGCCCACTATGGGAGAAAGCGACAACTGAAACGGATAGTTCCAAGGGGCGATGTTGAGCACCATGCCATAGGGCTCGTATACAATCATACTTTTTGCAGGAAACTGTAGCAGCGAACTATCAACCGCTTTGTTTGCCATCAATTTGGTAAGATTTTTTTGCATAAAGCCAATTTCTTCAAGTACCAAGGCGATTTCGCTTAGATAACTTTCTGTCTTGGACTTGTTCAAATCTTGTTTGAGGGCGGCTTCAATTTTGGGCTCATATGCCAAAATAGCCTCTTTTAGCCGTTGCAACTGCTGGTTACGAAAGTGTTGCGGGCGGGTGGCATGGGTTTTAAAAAACGCGCGCTGGTTGTT
>CALAPG010000103.1 GCA_937889485.1 uncultured Moraxella sp.
TGGCAAGCTGATCACCGCATTGGCGCATGGCACTGCCAATATTGACAAACACACCCACGACCCCATACCTTGGTCAAGTGATACGCTATCACTCAACTTTTCAACAGGTAAAGGGGTGCTTGTGACCCTCGTTCATGTGTTAGTCAGCAATCAGCGTTTGGCATACGATACGCCCATTGCACACTATTGGCAGCAGTTTGCGCAAAATGGCAAAAATACCATTACCCTGCGTGACATATTAACCCATGAATCAGGATTATTTAATATCGTCTCGATCACTGAGCATGCCAAAGACATGCTTGACTGGGAAACAATGTTAGCTAGGGTTGAAAAAATGCCTGCAAACCAAGACCCTAACACACCAAACAAAGACTACTCTGTCTCCAAAAAAAATGCTGCTTATAGTGCCTTGGTGTCTGGTTGGGTATTGGGGGGGTTGATAGAAAAAGCCACCCAAATGCCGCTGCAACAAGCCTTAGAACATTATCTGCTAGCACCCCTTGGGCTCGTTGGGCAAGCGTATTTTGGGGTGCCTACCTCACGGGTGACGGCAGTGGCAAGCCAGTTACGTAAAAAAGAAACCCATAGCAAACCTGTATTAACCCAAGACACCCCCGATACGTTGAGATTTTATCAATCATTGCCATTTTATCATGAGTGGCAAGCACAAACTCATTACCCTGCCGCGCTTACCACCCAAGCGATCAATGAATTGTATTTTCAGCCTAGCCAAATTAACATGGAAGACTATAAATCTGCCTTGGTGCCAATAGGCAGTCGCCAGTTTAATTATTACCACCCTGCTACCTTACAAGCCAAAATACCTGCCGCTAACGGCGTAGCCAGCGCCTTTGCGCTAGCTCGTATCTACGCCATGCTTGCCAATCAAGGCAGGCGGCAGGATACCGCCATCATTTCAGCGCCTATATTTGCTGAGCTATCCAAAATTCACAATCAACAATTTGACAAAATCATGCCAGCGGTCATGGCATGGCGCTTAGGTTATCATCGGGTATTTAGCCTTTGCCACGACGTATCGCACGCCTTTGGGCACATGGGCTATAATGGCTCAATGGCATGGTGTGACCCCAGCCGCGACCTAGCGTTAGCATTTGTGCATAACTATGACGTCACCATGCTCAATGACACACGCCAATTTATTATCAATGAAACCGTGTTGGATTTTTTTAAACCAACGACGCTACCACCAACGACATCACAACCCACCACGCCACAATAAAGGATGAAAAAGGATGAAAAAAATGGACTACGATAACCAAAATATTTTTGCCAAAATTCTTCGCAGCGAAATCCCTTGCCACAAAGTCTATGAAGATGACAAAACCTTGGCTTTTATGGACATCATGCCTATGGCAGAAGGTCACGTGCTAGTTATTCCAAAATGTGAAGCGATTGAACTCACAGACATGCCAGCAGACTTTATCAAAGCCGTATTTAACACTGCAAAAAAAGTAATACAAGCCCAGCGCCAAGTCCTCAACCGTGAAGGTGTGGTACAAATGCAGCTAAATAACGCAGAAGCAGGGCAATCGGTGTTTCACTATCATGTCCACCTGATACCAAGTAGCATCTCTCAACTAGGCATACATGAAAACAGCCAAGCAGATCAGCAGCGTTTGGCTGAACTTGCCAGTCAATTTCGTCAAGTTATCACGCAGGGGATTGAATAACCTTGCCTAAACCGACTTGCTAGCCACCACCCTTATTGCCTGCTTGGTCAACACCGCCTATCACTTACAAGCAGGTAACAGGGTACTTGCGGTACAAATTGGCAAAAAACCTGATTCAGTGAGCACATCTTGCGCTTTTGCTGTTTTTAAATACGCCACAAATTTGGCGCTGACCTCGGGCTGATTTAAAATGACCCCATCCTGCAAAATAGGCGGATAACTGTCTTTGGGTAAAATAGCATAATGAGTTTGGCGATTATTAATACCCTGTAGCGAGTTATTAGTAGGTTTGTTCAAGACTTGAGACAAACTCACAAAACCAAAATCTACATTGCCCTCATCTGTCATTGCAAACGTTTCATCAATATTATCCGTATATACAATATTGGGCTTAATGGCGTTTAACAGATTTTGATTCAAAAGCCAATTTTCGGCTGCCATGCCATACCCCGCGTGTTGAGGACTAGAAACCGCAAGTTTAAATGCTTTATTATCCAGTAATAATTCATCTAAAGTAGTCGTTGGGCTAACATCAATGGCATGATGACGGCTATAAAGCACCAACTG
>CALAPG010000104.1 GCA_937889485.1 uncultured Moraxella sp.
TGTCGATGTTTTTGAGATTGTGGGTGCGTGCGCCACGGATTTTGATTGCGTCGTGTTGGGGCATTGGGCTGCTTCTTATAGTTGTTTGGGGAAAGAAAAGATGGAGTTTTAATGGGGGAAATGGGTGGGGGTTTCAAGCGATAGCGAGAGGGTTTCGTATCATTTTTTTAACAGTTTTTTGGGTAAAAGTGAACTGATTAAATCAAGAATAATTTTTTGATGGGGTGGTGTTAGTGAAGCAAAGCCAATAGCGACTTGAATTTGGTCGCCCGAGAGTGTCATAGGGTTTTCATCTTTCGATTCATCACCAAAGCGTAACCAATGAATGTCAACGCTTAACCAATCGGCTAAAACTTGTAATTTATCTTGATTGGGAATAGAAACGCCTGAGAGCCAATTACTAGCAGTTTGAATGCTAATCGGCTTACCCTCGTAATGTTCATTAAAATGATTACGCAATAATGTAGGACTGGCAGGGATAGAGCGGTCGTCTAAAGCGGTTTTTAGACGTTCGCTAAATTGGGTGCGAGTATCTTGAGGTGGGAATTCTTTCATAGATACAAATTAGCAGAAATGTTTTCAAATTTTTATTGAAAAAATATTCAAATAAAAATAGAATAAATTAGCAAGAACTTGTTCATAAAATTTTTTTAAACTTTGATTTGGCTAAAGGATAGGTATTTAGGATGAAAAAGTATTTAACAGTGGCAGTATTATCGGTTTTATTGACAGCGTGTGGTGGTGGTTCTGATGGTAGCACTGGTAGTACTGGTAGTACTGGTAGCACTGGTGGCACTGGCTCTACTAACCAAACCACACCTCCTAAAGATAATAGCACAACAGGACAATTATCGAAATTACAACTGACTAACCCACAACTTGGGGAGGTATTAAATTTTGGCAATTTAGGCACAGCAAAGGCTGATAGTTTAGTAAATAAAAAATACTATGCTCGTTATGCTTATTGTAATAACGGCAATTGTGGTGATATTCGCCTTGGTCAGTTAAATTTCTCGACTAAACAAAATGGAAATGCTTTAACAATAGAAAATCTTATTGTTGATAAAGTAGGTAAGATTAATTTTGACACTCAAGAAGTGCCACATTATCAAGCATTAACTGGTGGTGCAGTGAATTTAGCCAATGCTAGCTTGACATTAGTGGATACAAAAACCAATCGCTATAACCTAAAAATGACACCCCTTATGCGTACAGAAGATAAACTGCCTAATGTAGATATTCAAGTGTACTTTACCGCTGACGGTATGCACCTTGCAGGGGCGGATGATGATTATTTATTTGTGGCTCAACAGATGAATAATGCCCCGAATGGCTGGACAAATGACGCTAGCAAAGCCTCGGTTGCAGGCACATGGCAAGCCTTTGAAACGGATGATAGTCTAAGAATTTTAACCAAATCAACGATTAATGCTGATACCAGTGAAGTTATACAGGGTGCTTCTCGATTAACGGTTAAGGGTACTAAGGGTAGCTTTAATGGTTATTATGCCAATTTGGGTGCAGGGTATGTGGTAGGCTATACCGATAATAATCAACCATTAAGTAGCAATGGTATGAATTATGATGGTATTGATGGCATGATGTTGACCGCACCCGATGGGCAATTCGGTATTGGTTATGATGACCATGATAAGCAATCTTTCTTGTTATTTAGATAATTGTTGTTGAAGCTATACAAATCGCTCAATTTGGGCGATTTTTGTTTTTTCCCAACCCTCAAAACCTTGCTATACTAAAACCAAGAATTATTAAATAGCACTTGGGAGTAAAAACATGGCAACCCTAACCCCCGAACAACTCGATTTTTTAAAAAGCCACCATATTCCGCTTGATAAAACCTTTGACGCCAGCGGACTATCCAGCAAAGAATACAAAGCCAAAATGAAAGAAAATGGCGCGCTGGTCGCCTACGGTGTACCGCCATGCCCCAAAGGTCATACCCTAAAGAACAAACAAGCCAACTGCCTACAATGTAACCCCCAAGCCATCGCCTCTATCAAGCGCCAAGCCACCGCAGGGGATGTCTATATCGCCGTATCACCCAGCCAGCTACTTGCCAAAATTAGCGTCATAGCTGATGCTAGCAGCATTGAACAAACCCTTAACCAACAAGCCCACGCAGGTATCACTGATTGGCAACTTGCCATGATTGCGCATACCCCATCGATTGGACAGGTAGAAAATCACCTGCAGCACCGCCTGGCTGAGTATCAAGTTGCCAAAAAGCTGAGCGAACACCAAAAAGTCACCAAAGCCTCAGCAATTTATGCGGTTGATGTGCACGAAGCACTAGAAATTTTAAATGAATTAGCGCTTGAGGTTGACACACTAGATACTGATGTTTTGGACAATTTTCAAGCCCGCTACCAAAACCAAGTGGCACAAGCTCAGCAGCAAGCCCAGCAGCGCCTACTTGAACAACAGGCGCGCGCACAGCAAGCACTCGAAGAACAAGTAAGACAAAATCAGCAACAACTTGCCGAGCAGCAGCAGGCACAGCAAATACTCAAACAACAAAAACAAGCCCAAAAAAAGCAGCGTCAACAAGCACTTGATGCCAAAAAATCCCAAAAACAACCGCAAACACCGCTTACCCAAACAGCCGATATCCCTGCCAATCGCGATGGCGAGCACGCGCCAAACACCAACCCCACCGCCAAGCTGCAGCGCTCAACTAGCGGTTTGCTAGAGCGCCAAAAACCACTGATTTGGCTGGTAGTTGCTATTGCCGTGGCGCTGGTGATTTTGGTGATGGTATTTGCGATCATGAAATAATTTTATAATCATTAAAATAGGCATATAATAAGCCACTTTTGGCACAACGGTTGTGAGTGATTATGTCTAAAAATTCCAATGCCACTACCTCTACCATGAATGCTTCAGAAAAAAAAGCAATCGCTGGGCTAGGGGGGATTTTTGCCCTACGTATGCTGGGGTTGTTCATGATTGTGCCCGTATTCTCAGTGTATGGCAGCCAGTACAGTTATGCAACGCCGTTTTTGATTGGGCTTGCCATTGGCATCTATGGGCTGGGGCAAGCGATTTTTCAGATTCCAATGAGTTTTTTGGCAGACAAGTACCCGCGTAAGCCGATTATTATTGCAGGCTTGTTGGTATTTGCGTTGGGTGGGGCAATTTGTGCCTTATCTACCGATATTTATATGGTGATATTAGGGCGGCTGATCGCAGGTAGCGGCGCAGTCTCTGCCGTAGTCATGGCACTGCTTGCCGATGTTACGCGTGAGGAGCACCGCACCAAAGCCATGGCAACTATGGGGCTAACCATTGCCATGTCAGTAATGGTGGCATTTGGGCTTGGGCCTGTTTTGACCCATCTTCTTGATATTTCTGGGCTATTTTGGGTGACGGTGGCTTCGGCAATTTTAGCCATTGGCTTGCTGGCGATTGTACCAACGCCAAGTCGTGTACTCAAGCACAATCTCAATAATCATACGGTCAAGCAGCAGTTTTTGGAAGTGCTAAAAATTGGCGATATCAATCGCTTGCATCTCGCGATTTTTGCCTTGCATTTATCGATGACCGCCATGTTTACCTTGCTGCCACATCAGTTCAAAGACGTTTTGGGGCTAAGCGTGTCTCAGCAAGGGTTTGTGTATTTGCCCTTATTGCTACTTGGGTTTGTCATTGCAGTACCATTGATTATTATTGCCGAAAAAAGACGTAAAATGCGAGGCGTATTTTTGGCATCATTAGCCACCTTGGTGGCAGGCTTGGGGTTTTTGGCGGTGGCTAGTCAAACCACGTGGGGACTTATTGCAGGGCTTGCTATTTACTACATTGGTTTTAATAGTCTAGAGGCGACCATTCCCTCTTGGATATCCAAACGCGCACCCGTTGCCAACAAAGCCACCGCCATGGGGATTAACTCATCAGCGCAGTTTTTGGGGGCATTTGTCGGCGGTGCGATGGGTGGAATATTATTGACCCAACCGATGTGGCTGTCTTGGAGTGTGTTAGCCGTGGTTACGGTGGTGGCGCTATTGTTTATTTTGCCAATCGCCTCACCGCCTTATCTAACCAGCCTCACCATTGTCTTACCAAAAGAGGGCGATATCGCGGCATGGTCGCAGCAAATTTTGGCAATTGCTGGCGTGGATGAGATGGTCATGATGCCAAAAGAAGGCATTGCGTACCTCAAACTTGATAAAGCGCAATTGACCGAAAACACGCGACAGGATTTGTCACGTCTTACGGGGCAGACGCTAGCAATTTAATAAAAACTTTAGTAAAGTAACGGTATTCAGTACCAGTCAAATTGTGTAAAATTAGTGGTATCACCCTATTATCAAGGAATTTCTATGCGCGGCGTTAACAAAGTAATTATTGTAGGTAACCTTGGTTCAGACCCAGAAGTCAAACAATTTGCCAACGGGGGCAGCGTGACCCGTATTGCAGTCGCCACCAGTGAGCAGTGGAATGACAAACAAACGGGCGAACGCCGTGAGCAAACCGAGTGGCACCGTATTTCACTCTTTAATAAATTGGGTGAAATTGCCGCGCAGTATCTTCGTAAAGGCAGCCAAGTCTATATCGAGGGCAGCTTACGTACCAACAAATATACCGACCAAAACGGCATTGAACGTTATGCAACAGAAATTCGTGCCGAACAAATGCAAATGCTAGGCAGCAACAACGCAGGTCAAAGTGTTTATGGCGGCAATAACTTCACCCAAAACAACCAGAATAACCAAAATACTAACTTGAATGCCAACAACAATGGCGGTGGCTACCAACAACCACCCCAAGGTGGCTATGCTCAGCCTACCAATATGCCAAATACCAATCATTATGGCGGGTATCCCAGTCAAGCCAACAACCCAGAGATGGGGCTTAACAATAACCAATTTGTTGGAAATCATCACCCAGCGCCTGCAGTAAATCCTGCTGGACAAAACCCAGCACTTACCACCCCAAAACCTGGCGCCGTTGATGATGATATTCCTTTCGTCTATATATCAAATCAATTAGTTGGAATTATCTAACCAATTTTTAAATGAGTTAATTTATAAGCCGTTAATAGTCATAGTGATATTAACGGTTTTTTTATTTTATGGGGTCTAGTTACTTTTTGACTCGATGAGATTGCAGCGACTCACGCCTAATAAATCAGCCTACCAATCATGCTGATGGCGAAATATAATAAAAAAATGGGTAAAATCAATTGATAAGAAAATTTCGATATTTTTTTAATTGACATTACAACGCAACAAAAATCAGTTATGATAAACTGTTTTAATCCATAAAAATGTGGCAGTGTTATCTGATAGCCTACGCTTGCGAACTCAGTCTGTATAGCAAGCGGTTAAACTAAGTCAATAAAAATATTTAGGCAATTGCTGATTGTAGTTTGGTAATCAGCAATTTAAATCATGATTGGTAAAAAGGTAATTGAGTTTGGCAAGTGTAAATCCCTTACGTCCGACAAAACTATGGTGGTTGGTAGCGCTATTATTGCTTTGCTTAAGTTTGGTGATACAATTACCTGCACAATGGTTGGTACAAAAATTTGCCCCCAATAACCCCTACTTACAGCAAATCTCTGGCAACCTTTGGCAAGGTCAAGCCAATTGGCAGCTCATGACTCGACCCAACACGCCGCTGGCAGGTACGCTAGACTGGCAATGGCAGCCTTGGCATCTATTTACAGGCAAACTTGGCATGAAGGTAGTAGTTCGTACAGGTAGCACCAATTTGCAAGGGGTGGTAGAATTCAACCAACGACTGTGGCAAGCCGAAAATT
The DNA here is from genome assembly GCA_937889485.1 of uncultured Moraxella sp. Taxonomy (GTDB): domain Bacteria; phylum Pseudomonadota; class Gammaproteobacteria; order Pseudomonadales; family Moraxellaceae; genus Faucicola. The sequence continues at coordinate 5,783 of CALAPG010000104.1, forward strand.
TTAATGGCAAAATCACCCATGAGACCTTAAGTCAGCTAGTTAGCTGGCAGTTACCCGATGCGCCCATTCAAGTCAAAGATGTGGCAGTCACAAAAAACCAACAAGGCTACCAAGATGCCAAAGGCACGCTTAATTGGGCAGGTGGCACGCTGGTTTACCCCAGTGGCGGGCAAACTTATCCCATCAAACTACCCATCATGGTAGGGACGATTGGTAGTGACAAAAGCCCCAGTAACTCTTCATCAAGTAGCGCCCCACCAAGCAATGACAATTCGACTGCCCAAGCCAAACGGTTGCAAGTGGCACTTACCACGCCAAACGGTGAAAGGCTAGGTGACATCGCGATTGACCCAGATAATATGGTTGACATCGCCCTTACCCAGCGCCTTCTTAAAAATATGCCAAATTATCAAGGTAACGGGGCGGATGATAGTACCGCGGTATCGCTGCGACAGCCCCTTAGTAGCATGAGCCAATAACGAGTAATCGACATGATAAAATCTTTCCATCGTGCCGCGTTCAATGGCAAATCTATGACCCGCAACCCACGCCCAATGGCTATCTTAGCCAAATTTTACCCTTGGCTGTTATTATTGGCGATTTTTTGGTGGACGTGGCAGCTGAGCCAAGTTTTTTGGTTGGTGATGGCACCGCCAAAGCCCCCTACATTAAGCGCCATACCGATGCAGCCTATGCCCATGGCGCAGACCAATACCAGTAACGCACTCGAAATTTTTGCCAAACCCACGGCAGCCCCCTCACGATCAGCGCCCCCACCTGACATTAAAGTGGTGGGCGTTACGGTTGCCTCCGACCCACGCGCATCTTTTGCAATGTTAAGCAGTAACGGCAAGACCCTGAGTTATCGCGTTAATGACCTCATAGAAGGGACGGAATATCACCTCATTAAAGTGGAGGCGGCTGCAATCACCATTGCCACCGCAGGGGGGCAAAGTACCCAAATTGCGTTTGGACAACCCTTTGCCCTTGACCAAAGTGATGCTGTCCGTGCCAGTGCCGCCACAAACACCGCACCCAGCGCTACTAACCCAACGGGCATGATGATGCCAACCCCTGACGCTGCTATCGCACCCACGCAGAGTATCGCGCCTGCCATCGTCAGCCCAGACAATAATGATAAAGAAAACCCCGTGAGTATGCCGCAAGAACCCACCAATAATCCCGCGCCATCGGGTGAAAAAAATGCATTGGGTGGGGCCATTAACGGTCTGCAACAAAATCCAGCGGGTTACCTCAGTCAAATGGGAATTGCCGCAACAGGGCAAGGCTACTTGGTTACAGATGCCATGGCATCAGGGTTAAAAAACCGACTCGGTTTACAGACAGGTGATAGAGTCATTGCGGTAAATGGGCAAAACGTGGGACAAAATCCCAGCCAAGATGCTCAGCTATTGCGCCAAGTTCAGCGCATGGGTCAAGCCCAAATTCAAGTCCAACGCGGCGAACAAGTGGTCACCGTCAGACAATCATTTTAACTTAATTAAATCGCACATAAGTTTTGTATTTGCCATTATTGTGTGGAAAAATAAGCCCACATAGCAAAAAATATTAACAAAATATCGGTGAGTTGCGTGACACCATCAAAGGTACATTATGAAATACCCAGCAATGCTAAAACCACTATTTTTAACCACCACAGTATGGCTTAGTATGGGCAATATAGCTGCTGCAAAAGCAGAAACAGGCTATAAAGTGCATTTGCAAGATGCCGATATCAAAGCATTTATTGACCAAATTGCCAGTATCACCCACAAGAACTTTGTATTAGATCCTCGCATCAACGGTAATATCACCGTTATCGCTAATAAACCACTATCAAAACAAGAAGTGTATGAGCTTTTTTTAGCGGTCATGAAAGTCAATGGCGTGGTGGCAATTGACCGAGGACTCACTACAGAATTGGTGCCAGATACCGTGGCAAAACAAGCGGGCGTGGATGTTGACTTGCGCGGTAATACCAAAGGTAGCCAAATGGCGACACGTATTTATTACCTCACCAACACCAATGCCAATGACATCCTAAACGTCATTCGACCCATGATACCCGCCTATGCCAATGCTGCCGTTGTCCCCAATGTCAACGCCATTATTCTGTCTGATCGGGCAGATAGCCTCAATCAATTTGCTAAGCTTATTAGTGATCTTGATAGCAATATGAACGACAAACTTACCATCATTCCGCTACGTCATGTCGATGCCAAGCGCATGATGGATTTATTAAGTTCTTTAACAGGCTCGGGTAGTGGCGCTAGCGTTAGTCAAGGGCAAGCGGGGCAGGGCGGTGGTGTGGCATCATCAGGTGGTAGTCTCATCAATATTATTGCCGACCCTGTCTCTGATAGATTATTGGTCAAAGGCAGTGTCGAAATGACCGCCAAAGTCCAGCGCATGGTTGAACAGCTCGACACGCTACCTACCCAGCGCCTAAGCGGTTTACGAGTGTTTCGCCTAAAATACGCCAGCGCTACCCATATTGCCGACATGCTGCGAGGCTTACTTGCCAATCAATCACTAAACAGCGAAGGCGACCAAAGCACGCTACAAGCCAGCTCCATGTTTCAATCGGGAGCAAACACTAGCAATACCTCAACCGCTAACTCTGCCTCACCCTCGCCCACAGGTTCGCCCCTCAACACCAATGCCACCACAAACAACGCCCCGCAAAACAGTGGCTATCAAGGACGCCCTTTTAGCATCATTGCCGATCAAACCCAAAATTCCGTTATTGTCAATGCCAATCCTGAGCTTATGGTAGAAATCGAAAACGCTATCAATCAACTCGATACGCGCCGTGACCAAGTGCTTATTCAGGCGGCTATTATGGAAATTTCTGGCAATGATACCCAACAACTTGGCGTACAATGGGCAATGGGCAACGCTAACAGCGGCATTGGGGTGATTAATTTTAACAACATTGGTGCCTCAGCGGTGGGACTTGCATCCGAATTATTACAAAAAAACCCAGGTACCGCGGCCGCATCGGTAGCAGGCGCCTTATTGGGCATCGGTACCAGTAAAACCACAAGCAACGGCAACCGCGAATTTTATGGCGCAATCTTACAAGCCATCAACAAAACCAACAACGCCAACTTATTGTCCATGCCGTCCATTTTGACCCTTGACAATGAAAAAGCCAACATCCTAGTAGGACAAAACGTCCCTTTTGTCACAGGTGCGTATACCACTGCCAGCAACTCCTCCACCACACCCTTTCAAACCGTCAACCGCCAAGATGTGGGCATCAACCTAAACGTCATCCCTCACATAGGCGATAATGGCTCCGTGCGTTTGGAAATTTCGCAAGAAGTGTCCTCAATTGTTGATGGCACCCTCAACAACGCAAGCGGCGTCGTGACCAACAAAAACCTGATTAAAACCACCATACTGGCTGATGACCAGCAAACCGTGGCATTGGGCGGCCTAATGCGCGACAACAGCACCTACGGTCAGCAAAAAGTACCAGGTTTAGGCGATGTTCCTGTTTTAGGTAACTTGTTTCGTTCAAAAAGCAAAAATTCTGACAAAACCAATCTAATCGTCTTCTTGCAGCCTAC
>CALAPG010000105.1 GCA_937889485.1 uncultured Moraxella sp.
ACCCAATCTTAGCTATAATTAGCTATAATGTGTGGGCTCTTCATCATATACATGGGCATGCCACTGTGATAGCTGTTTTTGCATCAGGGTTTGAATAGCCGCATGAATCATATGTTGCCCAATAACCTGTGCATCATCACCCAGCATATCTTTGACTTTGTCAGAAAACTCAATACTCACCAAGGTTTCGCCATCATCACTTGCGGTGCGCAGCACCATTTTGCCATCTTCTTGCTCAACAAACTCTAGCATCATCGCCTCAGTCTTGGCGTCCTTGACCGCTTCTAGCATGCGTTGATAATCTAATTTGGCATCTTTTTGCATCATTCTTCCTTTATGTTGGGGTCAGTTAGCTATTTTGACTTTCATGACTCATGATTGATAAATCGGGACTCATGGTTACCGCGTGTGCAATTCACATCTTGCTAAAATGGCGGCAGTAGTGACAAAAATCAAGGCAATACTCACCGCCATGATCCCCGTCATAACCTACCTAGTACCGTGCTAGATGAAGAGGCAAGTTTTTTTATACAATTGATTCTGCTAAAAAAGTTGTGGAAAAATACTCTTAACCCCACTCACAAAAATCTCCACGCCCACCGCAGCTAGCAGCATTCCCATAACACGATTGAGCACATTGAGCCCCGTATCTCCCAAGAACCGACTCACCTGCCCTGCCGCCATAAAACTTAGATAAGTGATAATACTGATAATTAAGCCCGCGGTGATAATCGCTAGCATATTGACATAACTATGCCCACTCGCGGCATAAATAATCACCGTTGAAATACCCCCAGGCCCGATAACCATCGGAATGGTAAGCGGCACCACCGCCGAGGCGGCACCTTGAAACGCCACCCCATTTAAGTCTTGTGACTTACCCACGTGCGGCTTTGCCACATTGCCCTCACCATTCATCATACCAATGGCAATCAGCATGACCAAGATGCCCCCTGCAATGCGAAATGAGCCCAAAGAAATCCCCAGTACTTTTAAGATCGGCTCGCCTGCAATCGAGAAAATCGCAATCGTCACAAAAACAGTAATAGCAGAAATCAAAGCAACCTTACGCGTCTGCTGGCGGTTGGCGTCTTTGGTGATATCAATGAACAACGATAAAGCGGCAAAAGGGTTGACTAACACCACCAGCGCTAAAAATATTTTGATGACTTGTGATTCCATGAGAATTGATTAACTCGTTTTGGCTAAAAAAAGATGGGGCAATCGTGTTATGGGCAATAAAGGCTTATGTTAGCACA
>CALAPG010000106.1 GCA_937889485.1 uncultured Moraxella sp.
GAGTTCAGACGTGTGCTCTTCCGATCTGGGAAGGCTTCTCGCACCATCATAATCATCCCCGCATCAGACATAATCAAAGCATCCGGCTTCATCTCAATCACTGGGCGAATATCTTCAATAAAGGTCTTAAGCTTGGCGTTGTGGGCTTGGATATTGACCACCACATAAAACTGCTTGCCAAGCGAATGGGCGTAGGCAATGCCTTTTGCCAAGTTTTCTTCATCAAAATCATTGTTACGCACCCGTAGGCTATAGCGTGCTTGCCCTGCATACACGGCATCCGCCCCATAGGCAAACGCATATTGCATATTACGAAATGTGCCAGCAGGACACAGTAGCTCAGGTTTACGGTTCATGATAATCCTTAAAAAAAATAGGCAGTAATCGGCGCTATTATACCAAATTTCTGCCATACAAGGAAAAAACTTGAGTAAATTAGTCGGAAATAACCAGTCCGTAATAACGAGTCTGCAATAATCCGAGCAGGTTTTATAGCATATTGAGTGACAGCCCTGCACACAAGGTGAGTGCCAATTCACTCACTTGCTCACAAAATTCCTCTGACCAGTCGCCTTTTAGCACCAGTGGCGGCTGTACCCAGCGCCAACGCAGTCCCGTCACGATACGCTCGATACTGCGCTGGGTGCCTGTGCCATCAAGCCCTGCACGAATATAGCACGCCACAGGCAAGCCTTGTTTTTGCTCAAGCACGGGATAAAAAATCCGCTCAAAAAAATCCTTGGTTAACCCTGCCATATAGCCAAAATTCTCGGTAGTACCAATCAAAATGGCATCGGCTTGTAACACGTCAGCCGCCGTGGCTTGTAATGGTGACTTAACCACCACTGTCACACCCTCTATGAGCATTGATTGAATAGCCGTTTGGATAGCCGAGTCCATGGCGTGTACCAATCGTTTGGTATTATCAGATGGACAGTGTGCGACAATCAGTAGAGTTTTCATAGCGTGGGCTACTTTTTGGGTGGATGATTTAACCAGTTTAATCAGCCATACAGCGATGGCTCAAACAAAAAAACCGCCCATCAAGAACGGTCTTAATGGGCATAGCTGGGTTAAGGACGGTGAATTTTATCGCCCACTTCTCCCATCATGCCGCGCACCGTGTTTAAAATATCCGCAGGGAGTACCACGGTTTTGGCATTGGCGGATTTTGACATATCGGTCATTGCCTTGATGTACTGCTCACCAAGCAGATACAGTAGCGGAATTTCGCGCTCACCCACTGCTTCACTAATTAAGCGAATCGACTGCTCACTGCCACGTGCCAGTACCACTTGCGCTTCGGCATCACGGCGAGATGCCTCAAGACGCCCATCGGCTTCTGCGATGGCGGCTTGGCGTTGACCATCGGCTTTGGTGACTGTGGCACGGCGCTGACGCTCAGCTGCTGCCTGTTCTTCCATCGCCATTTGCATGGTGGGTGATGGGCTAATATCTTGAATTTCTACGGTTTTTAGGGTAATTCCCCAATCGGCAATATCATCAGAAATTGACATTTTTAGCGCGGCTTTGATTTGGTCACGCGATGATAACGCACTGTCAAAATCCATATCACCAATGATAGAGCGCAGCGATGTCTGTACCAAATTACGAATACCTTGTTCATAATTTTCGATACCATACACGGCGCGCTCTGGATGCACAATATTGATATACGCCACCGCATTGGCGATAATCACCACGTTATCACGGGTAATCACCTCTTGTGATGGGATATCCAGCACAATGTCTTTGGTGGTCACTTTATAGGCAACATCATCCACATACGGTATGATAAAGCTTAAGCCAGGTTCCAAGGTCTGGTGATATTTACCCAGCCTTTGCACAATCCATTTATTGCCCTGAGGCACAATCTTAACCCCTTTATACAGGGTAAATAGCACAAAGGCAACCAGCACAATGCCAAATCCGCCAACGGTTTCCATGTTATTTTCCTTTTATTTATTATTATGGGTGGCTAGCTGATTTTACCAATAACTCATTGCCTATCACGTCAATCACCTCAGCACGCTCACCGACCATTAGTCGTTCATTACTCTGACTGCGGCACACCCATTCATCTGATCCAAAAATCGGCACACTAAAACGAATCTTGCCTAACTTGTCCGCTTGAGGGCTTTGGATAATCATACCTGTCTCGCCAATAATCACCCCAGACCCTAGCCCCGCCGTGGTACGATTGGTTAGTTTAGGCTTAATATACCTAAATCCAACAATAGTAAGGATAATCGACAATAGCAACCAAATAACCAATTGCGCCAACCAAGCTATAGGCAACAACCATACCAATAGACCCGTAATAATTGCTGCTATGCCCACGGACAAGCTCACAAAACTGGTCAAAAAAAGCTCTAAAATAATCAGCACCAGCCCCAATATTAGCCAATACCAAGGTTCGATCATCATTTGGTTTTATCCTAATGTTATACCCGTCCCATTATGCAAGATTATGAATATAAAAACAAATACCCAAGTTTAAGTTATTCCAACAAACATTTGGCTAAATGGTAGCACCCCCTCCATAAGATCGATGCCAGCATAGATTAAAGTCATGTTATTTATTGCATCACCCTGCATTTTCTCCTATATTGTTATCTAACGTTCTTATTAACTTTTTGAAAAATATCATGAGCCTTGACCCCCTAAAACTTAGCAACCAGCTTTGTTTTCCCATCTATTCATTATCAAAAACTATCATTAATCATTATCGCCCATTACTCAAAGAACTCGATTTGACCTATCCTCAGTACCTTGTCATGCTAGTATTGTGGGAACAAGACCAACAAACCGTTGGTAAACTCGGCGAACGACTTCAACTAGACACAGGAACATTAACCCCACTACTAAAACGCCTTGAAATAAAAGGCCTAATACACCGAGAACGTACCACACAGGATGAACGTGTGGTTGAAATCTCACTAACCTTAAAAGGTGATGCCCTAAAAAATCAAGCCGCCACAATCCCTCATGCCATGTTGGCTGCCATGCAATTAGATGACGAAGCAATCAATCTGCTACAACAAGTGGCGCAAAAACTCTGCCCATCTCACGCCACAGGCTGCTCTGTCATCAACCCCATCAGCAACGACTAGCCTCACCCTTGCCGCAGGTGGTTATCACAATTCCAATGATTCGTTAAAATTTTGTAAATGGTTTGTAGTTTGGGTGTGAATATTGGCGTATAGATGCTAGCCACGGATAATTATATTGTGTACAATATAATTTCTCAAAATATAAAACCAAACAAGGCGTTTGAATCAGACAACTTGCAAAGTTTTTGATTTTTTACTCAACAAATATACACAGGTAACCGCACGAAAATTTTTTACAAAACCCCAATGGCTATCTCAACGGGCGGACGCACAGGTCATGTCGCACTTGACGATGGTTCACTTAAGTTTGATTTACAAATGTCTGACCAAAATGCCACAGGCGTTAATCCAGAAAAATTATTTGCTATGGGCTATGCCGCTTGTTTTGACAATGCCTTGACTCATGTAGCACAGCGCATGAAGCTAGCAGGTGTCACTTCAAAAACTTCGGCGGTTGTTGGACTTGGCATGAATACCCAAGGCGGCTACGCGC
>CALAPG010000107.1 GCA_937889485.1 uncultured Moraxella sp.
CTCTTTCCCTACACGACGCTCTTCCGATCTGTGATGTGGGTAGTGCCAGAAAAAAATAGCTTTAATACCTGCCAAAACGCTAAGTTTACCGCTGAAACTATTAGTGTTAAAAATGTGGTTTTGGTAACCGATGCGTACCATATGAACCGCTCAAGACGTCAATTTGCTCTAAACAATATCGCTACTGTGCCTCGCATCGCGCCCCTTAACAAGCCAACCGACTGGTATCACTTGGATCAAAACCTGCAGCATTCAAGGCGAGCGATGTATGAGTTACTGGCATTTAGTCGAGATTTAATCAGACCTCAAAATGAGTGCCAGCCATCAAAATATTAGACACTATTAGACACTATGCTGCCACGTGGCATTTTTTGGCTCGGCGCTCACCAGATAGTGTTACAAAACTTTGTGGCTTCCTTTGTGGTATCAAAGACCGTTTGGTAGGTTTTGTCACAACCTTTTTTATTTATGTATTTCTACATTGCTATACCCTGCTTCTTGCAGTGCCGTTTTTGCTTGTTCGGCACGGCTCCCACCACGGCTAAATACTTTGATAGTGTCTGATTTTGCCACCCCTTGACTGGCTATTTTTGCCACAATTTCACTGTGGGGAATGTTAATAGCGCCTTCAGGATGGCTAACTTGGTATTCCTCTGGGGTACGTACGTCTATCACCACGGTAGCGGCGTTGGCGTAGGATGGTAACACCATCACTCCTATCATGATGGCAGCGCCAAGCGCCAGTAGATGTTTTTTAGAAATTTTTGATTGTAATGATTGAATCATACACTGCTCCTTATCTATCTCTTAGCTAAATTTGTTGGGTTTTTCTTGGCTGTTGGTGCTTTGGCTCTTGTTGCTTTAGCTGTTGTTACTTGTTTTTGACTTCCCTAGCTTAACTGGTTTTTATTGCTTAGTTTTAATTGATAAGATTGATGTTTAACTCAAACGTTGCTTACCTTATCGTCTAAGCCTTTTAAGCGCTCTAGTTAAGAGTGCTAGACCAGTATAGCATTAGTATAACAGTGGATTTTGTGGCGTAACTTGCTTTGATGCGTAATTTTGCAACGTGGGTTGATTTTTTGTAATAAGATAGACATAGGTCAACTTTTTTTGACAATATATTAGGTGCGACATTTTGTCACGATATTAATTGTATAAAATAAGCGTATAATAGGGTGCAATGTATAACACTTAATATTTGTAGCAAAGAACAGGTACGCCACTATGCAAAGTATGTATTTTTTGATTCCTATTAGTTTGGTGCTATTTGTGCTCGGTATTTTTGCCATTTACTATGCGGTAAAGTCTCGCCAATTTGATGATTTGGACAATGAGTCACAACGGGTGATTTTGGATGATAGACAGTTTCGCCGTGAACAGTTGGGGCAAAATCCTATCGCAGCTAAGACCACAACCCAAAAAAATTTGGATAAAACCGCTTAATATTTGGTTTTTGCTGTTTGGTATTTTTGGGCGATGGTGACTGGTTTTTTGATGTTTTTTGATGGTAATTTCGATGATTGATTGGAGCAAATAGATGACTTGGGCACTGTTGTTGGCAGCGTTTAGCATGGGCTTTTTTGGCTCGCCTCATTGTCTGGGGATGTGTGGTGGTATTGTGACAGCATTTGGTCTATCCATGCAACATGTATCAGAAGGCAAAAAAAACGCGCTGATACTGACCTATCATGTGGGACGGCTACTCAGCTATTCGCTACTGGGTGTTGTTGCAGGACTGGTTGGCATGACACTGTTACAGCCAATGATGGGCAATAATATTCCTAGAGTTTTATTGGGCGCGGTGTTGGTACTCATTGGTCTTAGCATGTTTGGCTTGCCATTTTTTAATCAACTAGAAAAACTGGGTATGAAATTTTGGCAGGTGCTAGCCCCTATTCGTACAAAAGTTTTTCCAATTGATAGTTTTGGCAAAGCGCTATTGGCGGGGCTTTTGTGGGGATTTTTACCTTGTGGCTTGGTATATGGGGCGCTACTCATGGCAATTGCAGGTCATGACGTGCTAACAGGTGCCTTGATGATGTTTGTTTTTGGGTTGGGTACGATGCCGATGTTAATTGCCACCCAAAAAACCGTGGGTCTATTGCAAAATCGTATTAAAACGCTCAAGCTTAGACAGTTAAATGGCATCTTAATGGTTATATCGGGCTTGGCAGTGGTTTTTTTGCCAATGATGATGCACAGTATGGGTGGTCATGACCATGGCAGTATGAACCATGCCAGCATGGGACACACTATGCCAGCCGCTGCCAGTAGCACGGCAACAATGGCTGAGATGGATCATAGCCAAATGGATCACAGCCAAATGGATCACAGCCAAATGGATCATAGCCAAATGGATCATGCCAGCGCCGCGCCTTAGTGACTGTATAAAAAAATAAAACCTCTTAAGTACTATCTTAAGAGGTTGTCGGTTACTTATTGTTGACGTTTTCGCCAAATGTAGTACAGCATTTATTTGGCAGATTACATTTCTACCGCATCATCACCTTCATCCAGAAAAATAACATCACTTTCCAAATCATAAGCTTCATTCAACATATCTAACATTACTT
>CALAPG010000108.1 GCA_937889485.1 uncultured Moraxella sp.
GTACAGGTCTCCGAAGCCTGTGGCGTGGGTTCGAGTCCCGCCGAGCGCACCATTTTGTCAATATAATCAATCCAACCCTTTCGCTTTTTGCTCACTACGGTACCATTCATACAAGCCCACGAAGGCATTGACCTGATAGACCATGGTTTGAATGGCAAAAATATAATTTTGCGTCATCAAATTGACAATCAACCATACGAAGTTGACCAAAATCCATAGCCACCAGTTAAAAGAATAGCGCAAAATCATGGTAGCTTGTGCAGTGATAGACAACACAAACGCCAACACATTAATCCAAAAAAAATCGATCACGCCCAAAAACTTACTACCGTCATTGGCAACCACACCATAACCCTTGGCAGCCAACCATGCGTTGACGGTAGGAAAAAGCGCCAAACCCACCACAATAAAAACAACAGTCACTAGCCACACCACTTTACTAGCAGACTTTGGTACCATATTGCCATCACCATCGGTATTTTTTGTCCAATAGAAAATGCCATAGAGATGGGTAAAAAAGTTAAACATGGGGGCAAGCATCAGACCCACCGCCCCAGCGGTGCCCTGTACAATCGTTTCACCTGCCGTTGCCAGCATCCCAAAACCATTACCCGCGACATTGCGCCGAAAACTAAGAGACACCACGCACAACAGCCCTATAATTGACACCCCTAGATAAAACCAATCTCTAGGAGTATGTTCAGTAGTCAGCCAAAAACCTGTGCCCAACGCCACTGTGGCAAAAAAGAACCAAATCACCGTCCATTCTTGCGCCCACTCACCCGTAATTTTATCTAAAATATGAATACGCACACTGCCTCCAAAAATACGCTTAATTTTTTAATTTAATTAGATAACGTAATGTCTTGATAATGATGAAAAATATGTTGATCAATCAGTGCAACCGCTGCCAAAAAACGCGCATGATAATTGGCGCTATCAATCAAGAGGGGCTTAATATGATGGCGGGCAAAAATTTGTTTGAGCCGATTCTCGAAACGGCTCCGCTGGTCATCACTGCCAAGCGAGCGCATCCCGTCTGCCACCCATGGGGTATTATTGGCAAGCATGAGCGTATAATCCACCTTAAATTCATCAATACAAGCGCTTAAAAAAGGATGGGTTTTGCCCTCGTATTCCTCACAAAAAGCTTGTGTGGTGACAAAATCGGTATCCACCAGTGTTAAAGGTGCAGGCGCCAGCCGTTTTGCCGCGCGGATTGCCTGCTCATGGTCGGTTGCCATCAATGGATAATCATCATATTGCATGCCAAGCTCGGTACCGCCCAAATCTGTTTGCACAAATAACCGTCCCATTTCTAGCGCATAACTTGCGCCGTAATAATTAACAAGCTTATGCAGTAGCGTGGTTTTTCCCGAGCTTTCACCACCAACCAACGCCACAGTTTTGGTATAATCACCGCGGGCTTGGGGATGAATCGCCGACCAATATAACGCAGGGTTATTATGAATCTTGCTACTATTAAAGCCATGTTGGCGTGGCGTGGTCACCAAAGGGACGATTAGTGACAACCCGACCAAGGGGTGGGTTTCATCCACGAACAACACAGGCGGCTGTGAGGCATCACTCAACGCAGGAAAACGCTGCAAGATATTGGCTAACACTTGATTGACATCTGCCACACTAAGATTGTCGTGGTTATCTTCATAAGTTGGGGTGATGATATCTGGCAGTAGCCCCACATGCACAAATGGCAAATCAGCAAAAGCCATACTAAGCCAGCGCGCTTTATCTTTGATATCAATGCAAAAGTTGGGGTTTGGCTCGGGGTGGGTTGTAATCAAAACATACAGATCTTTGACTTGCCCTGACGCGTGTAAAATAGTTCTGATATGTCCAAGGTGTAGCGGCTCAAAATGCCCGATGATAAAACCAACTGACTGCATAGCGATCCTTAAAATAACCCATCAATAAACTGGCTAACAATGATTGACCAAAATAACTAAATAAAATGCTTGAATAAAAATAATTAAAAAAAGTAGTCTAAAACGGGCATATGATAATGGATTATCCCATGGTAATGTACCATCGTTTGTAACGCTAAGCATAAGATTTGTAAGAAAAGCGCCTACGACCTAGTAACTTTTAGTTAATAAACAGTTACCAAAAAAAACAACACACTACGCATTGTCACCCAAAAAAAGGGCGCGCTGCCTTATAATGGCTTTCAACAGACAAAGTAAAAAAAGACAACAATGGCATATAAATTAGTCAAACTTCACCGTTCACGTCAAAACCGCATGATTGCAGGTGTAATGGGCGGTGTTTCCGAGTATTTAGGTTGGAACCCCACTTTAACGCGGTTACTGTTTGTCATTATCTCTACAGCGAGCGCGGCGGTGCCAGGTATTTTGATATATGTGGTAATGCATTACGACAATTGTCGAAATGCATTTTGACAATTGTAGGACGATTTGTTCACTTAACCAATGAAATTTAAACATAAACTAAACGTAATTATTTATAACTATGGCAGCAAAGTATAACCTATTCAAAAATCCGCCCAAAGGGAACAAGAGTGAGCAAGAAACGTTTCATGCGCGGATTGTGCCCGGAAGAACCATTCAGACCGAACAGCTTGCCCGCGAACTGGCCACCATGTCGTCCGTTTCCACCGGCGATGTTATAAGCGTGCTCGACAATCTTTCCTACATGATCAGTGTACACCTTAAAGAGGGAAATATAGTAAATCTGGATAAGATAGGCCATTTTTCCATTTCAGTATCCTGCCCGAAACAGCTTACCGGAGATAGAAAAATACGCTCGGCATCGGTCCGTTTCAAGAAGGTGAACTTCCGGTGTGCAAACGAACTTAAGCAGAAATTCGTCTCAATGACCATGAAAAGAGAGCCTTCCGGAAACGAAAACCCATTAACTCCGCAGCAACGGCAACAAAGAATTCTCGATTTCCTGGCAAAGGAGACCAGTATAACTTCCACCCAGTGCATTACTCTTAACGGCTGTACCCGTTATGCGGCAATAAAAGACCTTAAAACTCTTACCGAGGCTTCTAAAATAAAAAGATTGGGAGTTGCCAAGAGCATCATCTACATCTTACCTTAAGGAGATAAAAAC
>CALAPG010000109.1 GCA_937889485.1 uncultured Moraxella sp.
TAGGGGCGCGGATTTTTGGTGGACAAGTGCTAGGACAAGCCTTGATGGCAGCCAGTCATACGGTAGAAGCCTCAAAACCCTGCCATTCTTTTCATGGCTATTTTTTGCGCGGTGGCGATATCAATAAGCCTGTGCATTATCAAGTTGAAAAATTGCGCGATGGACGTAGCCTTGCCTCGCGGCAGGTAACCGCGCGTCAATACAATGATGCCCAGCAGCCTGTGATTATTTTTACTATGTTGGCATCGTTTTCGCCATTTGAGGATGGGCTTGATTATCAAGAAACCATGCCGACTTACCCACTGCCCGATCATTTGCTCACCGAGCAGCAGCTCAAAGACCAAGTGGTGGGCAAAATTCCTGATGCCCTAAAAGCGCGCTATATGCGCCAGCGCCATGTCGAAATTAAGCCAGTACAGCCAAGAGATCCTATTCACCCACAGCCAATGACCCCCGCCCAAGCCAACTGGTTACGCGTGCCCGAACTTGGCAAGCAGTCTATTCAAGTGCAGCAAGCGCTGTTGGCGTTTTCGTCAGATTTTTATTTAATTGGCACAGGGCTGATGCCGCACGGTATTAGTTTTATGACCAAAGGGTTGCAAGCGGCAAGCATTGACCACAGTATGCACTTTCACCGCCCATTTGATTTAAGTGATTGGCTATTGTATGACATGTGGAGCGATACCACGTCTCATGCCAAAAGTCTCAATCATGGGCAGTTCTGGCAAGAAGGCAAGCTGGTTGCGACTACCCAACAAGAAGGACTCATGCGCCTACGCTAATGCCGCGCGTGGGGGCTTAGCCACCCTGACTATTGAACAATGATTATCAAAAATGACTATCAAAAATGACTATTAATAAAGAGTATATTATGCCAGCTTTAGCCATGTCTGCTGCGACCTGCAGCGCGATTCAAGCCATTAGCGATCACCCACTGCGTGGGTTTGCGGTGGTTTATGAACAAAAAGTTGATTGGGGCGATATGGACGCTTTTGGTCACGTCAATAATGTGGTGTACTACGATTATGCCCAGCGTGCGCGTATTCATTATCTTGAGCAAGTGGATATGTTTAATTTACAAACGTATACCGTGCTTGCCGCGTCATCTTGTCAATACAAACTGCCCGTGACATTTCCAGATACCTTATGGATTGGGATTCGTGCCAAACAAATTGGCAATACCAGCTTGACCCATGAATATGTATATTATAGTACGGTTCAGCAAGCGGTGGTTGCGACTGCCGAATCGGTGATTGTGTTTTTTGATGAAAGTGGCACGCAAAAACAGCCTATGACCGCGCTGCAGCGTCAGCAATTAGCAGACTTAGAAAGTCAGGCACAGTAACGATGGCTTGTTGCTAAAAAAACCAAACGGTAATCAACCGTTTGGTTTTTTTAACCATGAGACGCTCGCAAAACTTAGCCGTTTGGATTGGCAATGGTTTCTACTACATTCAAGTCAAAGCCTGATAACGCATTAAATTTGAGCGGTGACGATAACAAACGCATATCACGCACGCCCAAATGACGCAAAATTTGTGCGCCTACGCCAATGCTGCGGTACGGTTGTTGTTGTAGGGGAGAGGTGGGTTTTTCAGCCACAAAATTGTCCAGTGCTTCGCCCATATCAATGGCTTGTTGGTGCCCAATCCATACAAACACGCCGCGTTCTGATTGGCTAATTTCTTGTAATGAGTTTTGAATATCCCAGTTGCTTTTACCGCTGTTGGGCATTTGAACGCTAAATAAATCCCGCAAAGGTTGAAAACTGTGGACGCGCACGGTGCTCACGCCTTCTTGGGGATTGCCTTTGACCAACGCTAGATGGGTATCATCGGCATTTTTTTCTTTAAAACGGTAGGCGGTAAAATCGCCAAATTCTGTGTGCATGGGGTAGCTGGCAATTTCTTCTACGGTCTGCTCATTTGCCATGCGGTAGTTGATTAAATCGGCAATGGTGCCAATCTTTAAGCCGTGTTCTTTGGCAAAAATTTCCAAATCATCGCGGCGCGCCATTTCGCCATCTTCTTTAATAATCTCACAAATCACGGCAGCAGGCTCAAGTCCTGCTAGGCGAGTGAGATCACAGCCTGCTTCGGTGTGTCCTGCGCGGTGTAAGACGCCGCCATTTTGTGCCACAATGGGAAAAATATGGCCAGGTTGTACAATGTCCTCAGGCTTGGCGGTAGAAGATACAGCCGCTTGCACGGTTCTAGCACGGTCAGCCGCGGAGATGCCTGTGGTCACCCCTTCGGCAGCTTCAATCGATACGGTAAAATTGGTGCTAAATTTGGCGCCGTTTTTGTCCGACATAAGCGGTAAATCTAACTGTTTGCTGCGTGCCTCGGTAATGGTGACACACACCAAGCCGCGGGCGTGGGTAATCATAAAGTTGATGTCTTCGGGACGAACATGGGTGGCTGCCATGACCAAGTCGCCTTCGTTTTCGCGGTCTTCGTCATCCATCAGTACTACCATTTTGCCAGCGCGGATGTCATCGATGATTTCTGCAATCGTGTTAAGTGCCATAACAATGCCTTTTATAATACAAAAAGTTTTTAATAAAAAAAGTTAGCAAATAAATAGGTGCGCCCTAATCTTGGGTAATCAAGGGCAAGTTCCCCTTATACATTCCCCTTACTTATACCTTTCCCTTAGTAATAGTCAGTAGGCGCTAATGATGGGTTTATTATAGCACCAACTGCTAGGGTGCTAGCCACTGAATTATGAATAACCTATCTTCACACTATCACGTTATAATAATTTATCCCAATGGGGAGCGGTTAGCCAGGCTGCGGCAAATTGTTATGGGGCGGTAGCCGCGGTTTTTAGCCAGTTTATAAAGGCATAAGTTTGCTGCTCTTTGGCGTTATCGGCAAACGTATAGAGCTGCGTTCCCACAAGGTTGTCTGGCAAATACTGCTGGGGGTGATAGTGGTTTGGGTAGTCATGAGGATAAATATAATTGGCGCCATAGCCCTGCGCTGTCATTAGCGCGGTGACCCCGTTACGCAAATGTAGCGGCACGGCAGACTGGTCGTGTTCGGCAAGGCGCATGGCTTGGTTGATGGCATGATAACTGGAATTAGACTTTGCCGAGGTCGCCAAATAGACAATCACTTGCCCCAAAATAATGCGTGCTTCTGGCATGCCAATGCTTTGTACGCTGCGTAAGGCGGCATCTGCCAGCAGCAGCGCATTGGGATTGGCAAGACCAATGTCTTCACTTGCCAAAATCACCAAACGCCGCGCGATAAAAGCAGGATCTTCACCTGCCACCAGCATCCTTGCCATCCAGTATAACGCGGCATCGGGGTCACTGCCGCGTACAGATTTGATCATCGCTGATATAATATCATAGTGTTGGTCGCCATCGCGGTCATAGCGTGCCGAGGCTGTCCCTGCCACGGCAATCACACTGTCATCGTCAATAATAAGGGTGGCGCGCGGCTCGCTAAAATGGGGGTTTGACTGAATGGCAAGCTCAAGCAAATTAAGTGCTTTGCGCGCATCCCCCTGTGACAGCGCAAAAATAGCTTGGCTTGAAGCAAGCACAATGTGCAGAGTCTTTAACAGATCATCCGTATCAATAGCGCGCTGTAACACTTGATGAATTTCCGCGTCATTGAGCGGCTGTAGGCGATAGACTTGGCAGCGCGACAATAAGGCATTATTGACGCTAAAGCTTGGGTTTTCAGTGGTTGCGCCCACCAAGGTGATATCCCCCGATTCCACCGCCCCTAACAAGGCATCTTGCTGGGCTTTATTAAAGCGGTGTATCTCATCGACAAATACCACAGGCGCCTCATCAAATAGCCCCTTAGGTTTTTTGAGCACCTCTCGCAGCTCTTTGACCCCTGCATTGATGGCGGACAGTGGACGAAACGGTCGCCCTACCGCGGCGGCAAGCAGCATCGCAAGCGTGGTTTTACCAATCCCTGCCTCACCGTGCAAGATGATAGATGGCAAATAACCTTGCGCGATAATACGGCGAATCGGGGCATTTGACCCCAACAAGTGGCGTTGTCCTACCACGTCATCGAGTGACTGTGGGCGGACACGCTGGGCAAGAGGAATAACACTGTTTGTCATAAACCATCGCTTTTGTTAACGCTTTTGTTGCTAGTACCTGCTGATAGGGCTTTGGTCTAAAAAATAAGCCAACAGCCAAGCATTGTAACAAAAGGCGGCTATAACGGCTAAGGCGCTTTATCAGCGAAGTTGTGATTTTTTGTTAATAAAGGCTGTTTTTTTGGCAGTGAGGTAGGCACAATGACAAGGCAAGCGGGCAAGACAGGCGGGGCGGGCGGGTCTAAGGCGCAAGGTAATAACATCTTTTGTTAAAAGTGGCAACTTGGTTCGATGATCAATTGTAGATTGACGGGTCATGTTTTCCTTTTTACAATTTGTTGGGTTTGCCGTGGGCACCATTAGACGCATACCCTCACCATGATTGATCGCCCATAACACGCAAGGTCGCGTTTGTACCGTTTATCATCAGCCCACCAATTAGGGTTTAGAGCCATTAGCGAGACGTATGAAATCTTATCATTTATCTATCATTCAGCAAAACCATACGCGCCCTGCTCCCAAGCTTACGTTGTCTGCCCTTGGTTATGCCCTGTCGTGCGCTATATTGGGACTGCCAATGGCTGCCGAAGCCGCTAATCGCACCGCATCGCAAGCCCACCAAGCCTTGCCTGCCACCGCTGTCAAAAATGCTACGGTAACAGGCGCATCAGTGACCAATAAAAAGCCTAGCACCACGCAAGCGTTGCCTGTGGTAGCAGCCGCTACGCCCACACCCACAGTTGCCCCAGCCCTTGATCGGGGTAGCTATGAGCTCACACCGATTATCACAGCCCCAGCAGACCCACAGCCGATTGCGCCTAGTATCATAGAACCTGCCACGACGTTATCCGCTGCATCCGTACCTGCGTATGACACCACCATCAACAACGGCGTAGCGTATCCGCCCAGTTATCCTGTTAACGTGCCCAGTCACCTAACGCTATCGCAAGCCCAGCAGTACCTGCGCCAAGTGTCACCAAAAATTGCCGCGGACAATGCCGCTATTGTTAGCAATGAGCGACGGGCGGCCGCCACCAAAGATTTGAACAAACCTGTGGTTTATCTTGCCACCAGTGCCACCCATGCGCACATTGCCGATGATGTTGATACCCGTGAGCTAAAAGGCGATTTAAGCCATGTGATTGACAACACCCTTAACAACGACCTAACCAGCCTACCCGTGGCGCTGCCCAAACCCACCAGCCCTATTGATGTGGGAAACCTAGTCACCGAACCTATTCCCAATAACATTCCAATTGATGTGGATAAAAATCGCGTGAGTGGCAATGTCACAGTCATGTGGTCTGCTTACAATGGCAACAAAACCGCCTCGCTGACCCAGCTACTCAATAGTATGACCGAAGAAAGCCGCGCCGATGCCAACTTATCGCTTGATGAGCAATACACCACGCTAACCAAACGCTATTTTCAAACCCAGCTTGCCATTATGGCAGCGTACTTGCGCGCCGATGCCCTAAACGCCATTCGCGAAACCGACCACGCCGCCCAACGCGCCCTTGACGTGGGACTTATCTCAAAAGTAGAGCGGCTCGAAGCCAAAAAAGCCTTGGCAGATGCTGAATACGAAAATAGCAAAGCCCTCAATGACGCTGAGCTTGCCATGACTGCCTTGCAGCGGCTACTGCGCACCCCTTACTATATCAGACCCACCTCCCCATTATTTGTCCTCAGCAAACCGCTGCCCGCGCTGAGTTACTTTCAAGAAAAAGCCAAACAGCATCACCCTGCGTTTCAAAAAATTGCCGCCAAATATGACCAAGCCAAAGCCCTACATGAATTTAGCGAATCTGCCTACAAGCCCAACGTAACCGTTTTTGGTCGCTCAGAAATAGACCGTGACCCCAGCTGGATTGCTGGCGTATCTGCCAGTTGGAAGCTATGGGGCGGTATTGACCGTCAAGCCAGCACCCAATCTAGCCTTGCCAAACTGCACCAAGCCGAATTTAGCCAAATTGACGTCACCGACAACATCATGTTACTGGTCGAAAAAAACTGGCAAACCCTCAACAACGCCCGTAGCAACTTTATCGCGCTCAACACCAACATTGAGCTGGCAACAGAAATGCTGCGATTTCGGCGCCTCGGGTTTAAAGAAGGCGTTAACACCGCAGTTGACGTGATGCAAGCCCAAGCAGGGCTTGAAAAAGCCAAAACCGAACAAGCTCGTGCCGCCAATGATTATGTACAAGCCCTAGCAGACCTCATGCAAAGCTGTGGCACCCCACTGGAATTTAACCAATATATGCAAACGGCAGACATCAAGCTACCTGCCATCTACTTTGAGCATAGCAACAACTGACCCAAAACTTATCAACGCCCAATATCGACCCTTATTCACCCCAATTAACATGCCTAGGTTTACCGTATGACTGACCCACACCATACCTCTCCAGAAAATACTGATGACCTCACCACGACCCCCAGTGACCCTGCTGCCACGCCCGCGGTCTTGGCGCGTGAGGCAGATAGCGATGCTACTACCCGCTACCGCCCACCCAAAAACAGCGCAGGCAAAATTCGTAGTATCGTCATCGGCAGTATCTTGCTTGGACTCATTGGCTTGGTGGTATGGGGGTTGGTCAAAGACAAGCGCGAAACCAAAAGTGCCCCCATCACCCTACAAGGGCATATGGACGTAGCGCAAACACCCGTGGCTGCCAAAGTAGCAGGGCGCATCTCACACATTCATGTAAAAGAAGGGGACATCATCCAAATTGGCACCCCGCTCATTGACATGGACAGTCCCGAGATTAATGCCAAAGTTGAAGAAGCCCAAGCGGGCAGACAAATGGCACAAAGCCAACTTGACAAAGCCAACAATGGCGCCAGACCGCAAGAAATCGACATGGCAAAATACCAATACAATGCCGCCCAATCTGCCGCAGACCTTGCCAAAGTCACTTATGAACGCATCAATCGTCTAGCCAGTGAAGGCTTAATGTCACAGCAAAAACGCGATGAAGCCTACACCAACTACATTGCCAGTGAAGACAAAGCAAAAATCGCCAAAGCCCAATATGACCTTGCCAAAACAGGCGCGCGCAGCGAAGACAAAACCGCCGCCCAAGCGCAGGTTAGCCAAGTAGAGGGAAAACTCAAAGAAGCACTGGTGGCAAAAGAAGAAGCCAACTTAAAAAGCCCGATTGCAGGCATTGTGGACACCGTTATCGCCAAAGCAGGGCAAGTGGTTGGGCAAGGGGTACCGCTTGTAACGATTGTTGACCCCAAAGATCAATGGGTGGTCATCAACGTCACCGAAAACAACCTCGGTCATTTTGCCGTAGGCAGCGAATTTATGGGTAGTGTGCCTGCCCTTGCCAACAACCATCAGCCGTATCAACAACGTTTTAAAGTCTATGCTAGCAGCGTGCTGTCAGATTTTGCCACATGGCGCCCCACCAACAGCAAAGACGGCTTTGATATGCGCACCTTTGAAATACGAGCACGCCCACAAAACGCGGACAGCCGCCTAAGACAGGGCATGACCGTACTGGTAGATATCCCTGCAAAGGCTGGACAATAACGCGATGATGCCCACACAACCGTCTATGCGAGTTCAGCGATCGTGGCTTGGTCGCTTTTGGCGTGCATTTGGGTACAGTGCGCGCCGTGAGGGGCAGTTTTTGGTGCAGCATCGCTGGGACTTTGCCATGTTATTTTGGATGCCGATTGTGCTGATGTTTTTGGTGTGGTGGGTCTTTAGTAAAGGCATGGCGGTGGATATTCCGATTGCGGTGGTTGATCATGACCAGTCCGCCCAGTCTGCTGCGCTGATGCGCTACATTGATGCTACCCCTGAGGTGACCATTGTGTCACAGCTCTATGACCCGCAAGCGGTGAAGTATGCGATTGAAACTACGCAAGTTTATGCCGTGGTCGAAATACCCGCCAATTTTTCCAAAAATTTATTGGCAGCTGAGCCCACGCGGGTGCTGCTCAATGTCAATGCCCAGTTTGGTAGCCATTCAGGGATGATACAAAAAAGCGTCCAAACGGCAGTTACCACATTTTCGGCAGGGGCAGAAATACAGCGGCGCGTGGCAAAAAGTGAGGATATCAGCTTGGTAAAAAGCCGCTATGCGCCTATTCAGTCGCAAAGTGTAGCACTCTTTAACACCGCTAACAATTATCAGCAATTTTTGGCAGTTACGGTAGTACCTGCCTTATTTCATATTTTGTCCATGGTAATTGGGGCGTCAGCCGTGGGGCGTGAGCTGCGTGACAAGACGCTGGGTGATTGGTACCATTCATTGGGCGATAAGCGGTTTGCTCAACCGTCTAAGCTATCCCCAACCACCGTAAGCCAAGGTGTGACTCATCCCAAGTTGTCGCTGGTGATTGCAGGGCTCAATGGCAAGCTGATTTGGGCGATGGTGGCTTATACGCTTTGGGCGGCGGTTGCGTTGACGTTGATGATGCAGATTTTCCCCATTCGCTTGGCATCGGTGGCTATTACTTATGTAATTTTTTTGTTATTTATGATGGTGTCGTTTTGGATGGGGGTGATTGTGACGGTGGGGACATTTTCTTATCGTCAGGGGTTGTCTTTTACAGGCTTTATCTCAGCGCCATCGTTTGCTTTTTCTGGGGTGACTTTCCCGCTGCTGGCGATGAGCCCCGCCGCCCAATATTGGGCAAATGCGCTACCGCTTACCCATTATTTAAAGGTGCAAACCACCCAGCTACAAATGGCAGCACCGCCTAGTATGGCACAAGCAAGCTTGTTTGGGTTTTTGCTCACAGTGGCGCTGACGTTGTTATTGTCTGCCCTGCTCACCCAAAAAGCGCTACGTACACCACAAAAATGGGGGCAACGCTAATGGCAACTGAGCAAGCTGGTAATGTGTGGCAACGAAGCTTTTTTGGGCAAATTTTGCATGTTTGGCGCAGCGTATTTCAAGACAAGGGTGTGTTCACTATGTTGTTGGTGGCGCCTGTGTTGTACGGTTTTTTTTATCCTTGGCCGTACCAAAATGAGGTGGTGCGTCATGTGCCAGTGGCGATTGTGGATTATGATCATTCAAGCCTGTCTGCCACCATTGTGCGCTATGCTGAGTCTAGTCCCCGCCTGCAAAGCCACGTGGTCAATGATGAAAACAGCGCCAAACAGCTGATGTGGCAAGGCAAAATTGCGGGTTATTTGGTGATTCCCTCTGGGCTGTATCAGCAGGTGCTCAACGGGCAAACTGCCAAAGTGAGTATTTTGGCAAATGGTAATTATTTTTTACTCAATAAACAGGTGCAGACGGGGTTTTTGGAGGTGATTGGTACGGTATCTGCGGGTGCCAAAATCCAAAGAAATATAGCACAGGGTCAAGATGTAACAATGGCGCGTGGCAGTGTGGCGGCGGTCAATTTGACGATTAATCCACTGTATAACCCTACGGAGGGCTATGGCAGTTATATTGTGCCTGCGGTGTCTATTTTGATTTTACAACAAATGTTTTTGATGGGTACCGCGATGTTGGTTGGCACTTGGGCAGAACAAGATCGGCATCGGGCTAGTATGAAAACGTGGCTGGCGCGTATTGTTGGTTTGTCATGTTTTGGCATGGTGATGGGCTGTTTTTATTATGGTTGGGTATTTTCGATGAATGACTATACCCGTAACCAAAATTTGATGGGTTCTTTGGTGTTGTTGGCGCTATTTTTTCCTGCCACCATTGCCATGGGATGTGTGTTGGGCGTATGGTTTGGTGCGCGAGAACGCGCCATGCAAATCTTGGTAGCAGTCTCAATGCCGATGCTGTTTGTGTCGGGTATTTCTTGGCCCTACCAAATGCTGCCCACCTTGCTGCAGTGGCTGCGCTGGGCGATTCCTAGCACGGCTGGGATGAATGCCTCGGTGATGCTCAACCAAATGGGTGTGCCGTTGTCTTATGTCAAATTTGAACTGCTGGTGTTGGTGCTTATCTTACTGGTATGTGTGGGGCTGTTGTGGCTATTGGCGAGTAAAGATAGTGAGTGGCTCACAAAACCAGTCACACAGGGCTAACAGCGCGCTAATGGTTATTAAAAAAATAGGCAGCTGTCATATCATCAGCTGGTGTCATGCGGTATAGTTACTGATAGCAACCTATCTGTGTGATGATGATGGACAGGTTTTCACAACAACCATAAGGATATGACCCCTTGATTAGCATTTTTGACTTATTTAAAATCGGTATCGGGCCGTCAAGCTCACATACCGTAGGCCCGATGAAGGCAGCTTATCAATTTGTAAAAACATTGCAGCAGCGCCAGCTACTCACCGCGGTGGATGGCGTTAAGGTGGTATTATATGGCTCGCTAGGTGCCACAGGCAAAGGACATGCCAGTGATATTGCGGTGATGCTAGGTTTGATGGGTGAGCAGCCCCATACCACTGACGTCAACACTATCCAAGCAAAAATTGGGCGTGTCTATGACCAACAAACAATTTGCCTCAATCAGCAGCATATCATCAAGTTTGACCCAAACACCGATTTACTGTTAAATGGTTTGGTGGCGTTGCCGCATCACCCCAATGCCTTGACCATCACTGCGTATTGCCAAAATAACCTTGTGTATGAAGACACCTATTATTCCATTGGTGGTGGATTTGTGCAGACACAAGCAGAAGCCACTGCCAATGAGCCTGTGATTGAAAACCTCAAAAAACCTGTCCCTTATCCGTTTAACAATGCCCAAACGCTACTAAATATTTGCCAAACCCACACGCTCTCTATCGCACAGGTGGTACGCGCCAATGAATTGACAAACCTAAGCGAGGCTGAGCTTGAGCAAGGGCTCGATGCCATTTGGCAAGTGATGCAAGATTGTGTCAATGATGGCTGCCATCATGACGGTATATTACCAGGTGGGCTCAACGTGCAGCGCCGTGCCAAGGCAATCTATCAACAGCTTTCTGCCACCGACAGCCGCAAAGCCTTCAATGATGCGTTGGCGGTGATGGATTGGGTCAATCTATATGCACTGGCGGTCAACGAAGAAAATGCCAGTGGTGGGCGAGTGGTGACGGCGCCTACCAACGGTGCAGCAGGGGTAATTCCTGCGGTGCTGCACTATTACCGCGACTTTTGTCCCAGCTGCACCAAGCTAGGTGTCCACAACTTTTTGCTGACCGCAGCGGCGATTGGTATCATTATCAAAGAAAATGCCAGCATCTCAGGGGCGGAAGTAGGCTGCCAAGGCGAGGTGGGGTCGGCTTGTGCGATGGCAGCGGCTGGGCTGACTGATGTGCTAGGGGGTACGCCCTCACAATGTGCCAATGCCGCTGAAATTGGCATTGAGCATCACTTAGGGATGACCTGTGACCCCATTGCAGGGTTGGTGCAAGTGCCTTGTATTGAGCGCAATGCCATGGCGGCAGTCAAAGCCATTAACGCCTCACGCCTTGCCCTCAAAGGCAATGGACAACATGTGGTGTCTTTGGACAAAGCCATCAAAACCATGAAAGAGACAGGCATGGATATGATGTCAAAATATAAAGAAACCGCATTAGGCGGACTTGCCACCAATGTGCTGGATCAAGAGCAGCCGCCACACCTTATTCCAACACTGGATGTTACGGTCAATTATAGCCAGTGCTAACCAAACCAAAAACCGATGACGCCATCATCGGTTTTTTGATTGCAGTGGGTGACATCTGCAAATAGACGCAGCATTAATCAATATTAATCAATGGCTGGGGTATAAGTCCCTGCAGCAATCGACGCTTTGATGGCATCGGCTTGCTCAAGCACTTGCGCCAGTAAGCCTTTGACATCTTCAAGGGTAACAATCGGGCTTAAGGTGGTCATTTTGAGTGACTGTACGTTGTGCTTTGAGTCAATTACCCGAGTGACGCCGATGTTAGCCTCCCCTTTGGCAAATAGCTCATCTGCCACGTTTTGATTCAAACTATCGATAAGCTGTGCGGGGTAGTCTTTTGGCACCACCCGAAACAGCACCGAGGCAAACTGCGGCTCTACCAACAGCTCAAGCCCTTCGGTGGCTTTGATATAGTCCGCGACTTGACGGGTCAAATCCACGCCGTGGTCAATCATCGAGCCATACAAGTCCTCGCCCAAGGCTTCAATGGTGAGCCAAAGCTTGAGGGCATCAAAGCGGCGCGTGGTTTGTAACGATTTAGATACCAGATTTGGCACACCATGCGCCTCATCATACGCTGAGTTGAGATACTCCGCTTCGTAGTGCATAAAGCGATAATTGGCGGCATCTTTGAGCAAAAACGCACCGCATGAGATACTTTGAAAATAATGCTTGTGAAAGTCCAAGGTAATCGAGTCCGCTTGCTCAATGCCGCTTAGTTTATCGCGGTATTGATTGGATAAAATCAGCGCGCCGCCCCATGCCGCATCGATGTGTAGCCATGCGCCGTAGTCGTCGGTGATTTTGCGAATCTCTAAAATGGGGTCGATTGCCCCTGCATCGGTGGTGCCTGCGGTGGCGACCACACACGCGACAATTTTGCCATCGGCTTTGAGCTGTGCCATGATTTTTTGTAACGCGTCCACATCCATTTGGGCATTGTCATTGACAGGCACAGTGACGACCGACTGAAACCCCATGCCCATCATTGCCATATTTTTTTGCACGCTAAAGTGGGCGTTTTCTGAGCACAGCACTTTGATTTTTTGCATGGCGTCGCTTGGGATACCATCATGCTGTACCGACCATTCTGAGCCGTCTGCGTTTTTGTAATGTTTGGCAATGCACCAATCACGCGCCAGTAGCACGCCCATCAGGTTGGACTGGGTACCGCCTGAGGTAAACACCCCTGCCTGTCCGCTACCAAACCCGACTTTTTGGCGTAGCCAGTCAATCAGCTGTACTTCCATCAGTGACCCTGCAGGGCTTTGGTCCCATGAGTCCATCGATTGGTTGGTGGCGTTGATGAACACTTCTGCAATTTGGCTAGTGACCATGGTGGGGCAGTGTAGATGAGCAAGCGAGTGCGGATGATGCACCTTTAGGCTTTTATTCAAAAATAGCTCAACTGCGCGTTTGAGCGCCGCCTCTAAGCCCAAGCCTTGTTTGCTTGGGGCAAAGCTGATGGCAGCGCGCAGCTGTTTGATACTGCCACCTGTGTACATTTTGTCGTTTTGTAGCCAGTCGCTGACGGCTTGCACGGCGGTGTTCATGTTTTTTTGGTAATCGGCAATCGACTGGCTGTCATTGCAAAATAACGCTTGGCGATGCTGCTCAATGTTTGACATGGATTTTCCTTTAATTTTTTAGTTAATGGTAATAATCGTAGGGGCGTATTGCATACGCCCTTTTAGCGATAGTTAACAATTAAAACAATCTTGTTGCCAAGTTAAAGGGTTATTCATGACGTATTCAACGATTATTTGATACGATCTTTCATCTCTGATGATATGTTCATAATAATTACGTTGCCAAACCGCATGACCAATCTGTTGTTTTAGTTGACTGGTGACGGCTGATTTATAACCACGAATCATTGCTCCCACTGTTTGGCTTGGCGATCGAAAAGACGCTTTATTGCTATTGATTGAATTTTGCATATTATTAGTAATATGAATAATACCGTGCATATGATTTGGCATCACCACAAACGCATCAAGTTCAATATTCTGACGTTTATTCGTCGTATTTAGCCATTCGTCTTGAGCAATTAAGCCATTAGCATTTAAAATCATGTGTCCGTTTTCAATCTTTCCAAAACATGGCAGTCGCTGAAAACAGCAAATGGTAATGAAATAATAACCTACCGATGAATAATCAAATCCTTTTAAACGAATACTTTGACGATGATGAATTAATGGGTTGTATGACATAAAAATATCCGCAATCATAATTCAAAGGGGCGTATGCAATACGCCCCTACCAAATCAATCATGATGTAAATAGGCACATTTAACACGCCCTTACAATCATAGCAGAAACATTTAATTACCCACGCACTTTTTGCACCGCTTCGGCAACTGCCTTTTTAAAGCGTTCTAGCACCGTGTTACATTCTGCCTCAGTGATGATCAGCGGACATAATAAGCGAATCACCGTGCCACCACGCCCGCCTTTTTCAAGCAGTAATTTGTTATTAAAACATGCTGTCTGAATTGCCGCTGCCAGTGCTGAATCGGCAGGATAAGCGCCAATACGGTCTTTTGGCTGGCGTTCATCGACAATTTCAATGCCAATCATCAAACCGCGACCCCGCACATTGCCGATACAACCAAACTCTTTGGCAAGTTCGTTAAAAGCGGTTTTTAGCTGTGCGCCACGGGCGTTGACATTATCAAGCAGCCCTTGGTGCTTAATGGCGTTGAGTACAGTGAGCCCTGTCGCCATCGCCATTTGGTTGCCGCGAAAGGTGCCTGTGTGTCCCGCAGGTTGCCATGCGTCAAATTTTTTGTTGACCGCCAAAACCGCAAGCGGCAAACTACCCCCAATGGCTTTACTCATCACCACGATGTCAGGCTCAATCCCCGATTGCTGGAAGGCAAACATATCGCCTGAGCGTCCAATACCTGCTTGCACTTCATCCACAATCAGCACAATATCATGCTTGGCAGTGACTTCACGCACTTTTTGCAGCCACTTGATTGGGGCAGATACCACGCCACCTTCGCCTTGAATCGCCTCTAAGATAACCGCCGCAGGTTTGACCACGCCGCTTTCGACATCTTCAATAAAATTTTCAAAATAGTAGGTGAGCGCGTCAACCCCTGCCTCACCGCCAAGCCCCAAAGGACAGCGATATTCATGCGGATAGGGCATAAACTGCACCCCAGGCATCAAGTTTTGTACCGCAACTTTTGCGCCCAAATTACCCGTCATGGCAAGCGAGCCATGGGTCATGCCATGATAGCCACCTGAGAAGCAAATCACATTGCCACGACCTGTATAGGTCTTTGCAAGTTTAATTGCCGCCTCGGTACCATCTGCTCCCGTGGGGCCACAAAACTGCAGCACATAGCGGTCTTTTGGAAAAAATGATAGCAATTCTTCGGTGAAGGCGTCTTTGAGTGGGGTTGTGATATCCAGGGTATGCAGCGGCAAGCCACTGGTTAATACCGCTTGGATCGCCGCAATCACTTGCGGGTGGTTGTGCCCCAAAGCAAGGGTACCTGCGCCCGCCAAGCAATCAAGGTATTCATTACCTTCAACATCAGTGACAATGCAGCCACTGGCTTTGGCGATGGATAACGGCAGTTTGCGCGGGTAACTACGAACATTAGACTCCATCGTATTTTGACGACTCAAGTAATATTCGTTCGTGGCATTAGAAATTGGCTGAACAGGGGTGGAAATGACAGGGGTTTGAACGCTCATATCGGATTACCATCTCAGATAAGGGTTTAAGAAAATTTGCTTGTGGCTATCTTTCTCGAACAGTGTGAATAAAATATCAGCGGTATTGCTGACACCAAAATAAAAACGTTATACCGCCAAACCCCAAAATGCTGTAAAAAATGCACCCAAGACTCATTGATATAACGCCTTAAAATTATCGGGGGCATCATACCAGTTTTTAAAAAATTTACTACTGATTTTGAGCGGTTTTTGGCAAATATTTTTAGCGATTGACCAAAGTATAGCAAGGCAAAATTTTAGATTAACATATGCCTAGTCCCTCTAGCACACCACCAAAAAAAACCCATTGCATAGGGCGCAATGGGCTGAGGAAAAACAGAAAACCAAGCAAATCACTGATTGAACTCAATAGGACAGACGTGCAGATGATTTTGGGGGTTAGACAATTTTTTAGCCAATCAAAAATTTACATATTTATCATTACATTTGGGCGTGGTTTGGCACACACTATAGCCACGGTAACATAAACCCCATTTTTTTTGACAAACAGGTAAAACTAACTCATTCTTATTGTTATTATTATTTTTGGTCAAGCGCTATCATAGCAATAAAAAAAAGGTACGTTAGCCACACAATTACACCCTGTTACTTTTGAAGTGTTTTTTATACAATGACATATTTGGTAAACAATTTTGTCGATTGATTGCACGGTTGTCTGCCATGGTTTGTCATCATTGTGCCACATGCGGTTACCACATTGGGCAGCCACATGAATTGCACTATGACAGTCACAGCGTACAGGCAGTAAGGGTTTTTTACCTCGGCTGTTTTTTTACGAGGGTTAATGTGACTGTCTTGGTGCCTTGGGCATGCTGCCATCACACCATATCATTTATGCCACTTAATAAAATGTAATACAATTGAAGAGTCCAATGAAAGATCAGCCACCTGCCACCTTGCCGCCAAATCCTGATACCCCTGCCAG
Source organism: uncultured Moraxella sp. (assembly GCA_937889485.1). Classification (GTDB taxonomy): domain Bacteria; phylum Pseudomonadota; class Gammaproteobacteria; order Pseudomonadales; family Moraxellaceae; genus Faucicola. The sequence continues at coordinate 16,343 of CALAPG010000109.1, forward strand.
CAGTATTTTTAATCTGCCCAATAATTTGACGATTGCGCGTATTGTCATGATTCCGTTATTTGTGGCGATTGCCTATTGGCCCCCTGCCATGGGTATCGGGCAACCTGCTATCAGCGACAATATGATTGCCAATATTGGCATGTACCAATTTAGCGACAGTTTGCTACGGCATTTTTTGTTGACGTTTATTTTTGTGTTGGCAGCGGTGACTGACTGGCTAGATGGCTATTTTGCGCGTAAGCTTAATATGACCTCTGCGTTTGGGCGGTTTTTGGATCCTGTGGCAGACAAGCTGATGGTGGCAGCCGCGCTGATTATTTTGGTACAGTGGCACCCTGATATTATGATGGCAATCTCTGCGATTGTGATTATTTCAAGAGAAATTGCGGTTTCGGCGCTGCGTGAATGGATGGCAGAGCTTGGTAATCGCACCAGTGTGGCGGTGTCATACGTGGGCAAGCTCAAAACCACGTTTCAGATGGTTGCCATTACGGTGCTATTGCTCAATTGGGAGTCACTGGAGACATTGGGCTACGGTTTGATGTTAATTTCGGTAGCACTGACACTGTGGTCAATGATGATTTATCTCAAGGCGGCTTGGCCCTATCTTAAACGACCGTGATAAAGACCGTGGTCGCTATTAGTGGCAATTGGTTGCTGGTTGAATGTGGCAACACAGCAAAAACCCTAGTTTTTTACTAGGGTTTTTTTTGGTCAACTGTAAAAACTCGATTAGTCAATTAGACAGTGGCTGAGCTAAACAGCGACGAAATGAACGAAGTAAATAGGTTGTCGATTAAAAGGTCACGGCGTGATTTTCGCCCATATTGTCCGCAGTTTTGCCCTCTTGCATAGCGGCAGACACCAGTTTAAACATATTGACCACGCTGTTACCGCTCAGCCAATATTGAGCGCCGTTACACGTGACACCAATCACCTGCACGTTGGGGTCTTCTTTGCCTTTTTCATAAAAGGCGTTATAAATTGGCGACCATAGTTCGTCGAGTTTGGTTTTGTCGTCTACCAGTTCTGCCACACCATTGATAGAGACAAAGTCTTTTTGATCCGCCGAGGTGTAAGACAAATTCACTTGAGGATTTTTTGCCAAGTCTTGGACGGTTTCAGACTTTTTGTCGCCAATAAACCAAATTTTGCCATTTTCAAGGTCATTTTTATTGGTGGTCATGGGACAGGCATGGAGGTGTTTTTCATCACTGGTGATGGTGGTCATCATTGCATATTTAACTGAGTCAATGACTTTATTAATATTTTCAAGGTGTTGTGCTTTGGTAAGGGTTGTCATGTTATGTCCTTTTTTGTTTTTTATGTGATTGTTGGCGTTAACATATGAGGCGTTAACGTATGAGCTGCCAAGGGTTTGCTCAGTGGTTTCTACTATAACCGCGAATGCGATGAGAAATGTATAAAGCGCTTAGTAAAGAGGTAAATATGCGTAACTAATAACTAATGTTGGTAACCAAAATTTTTGGTGGCTCGGTTTCGTGGTCGGCTGCCAAATTAGTCATGCCAGCCAAAGGAATAATGGTATAATGAGACAATTTTTTATTCTTGATTGTTTTTCATTTTGCCCTAACCTCGATACTGTGGAACTTTCTATGACTATCATCGCTGGACACCCGTTTTTAACTGATTTTCAAACTGCCAAACTACTAAAAACCCTAAATCAATGCAGTGATTTTCATTTTACAAAGTTGCAAAGTCAGCAAGTGTATGTATTTTCTAAAGACCTTGGTGAGCAGGATTATCAAAAGGCAATCCAGTTACTCAACCATGGTGACCATCTTGAACTTTCCACCGTCAAGGAAGGCGAGCTTCAAGTGGTTGTTAGCCCCCGTTTTGGTACAATTAGCCCTTGGGCAACCAAAGCCACCGATATTTTTAACAACTGTGATGTGGCGATTGAACGGGTGGAGCGCGTGGTGGTATATACCCTAAAAGCCGATGCAGCGCTACCTACCAAGCTGCCGCATGACTTAGAGCTTTCCTTGTATGACCGCATGACCCAAAGCTTGTGCTATGACCTAGCAAAAACCCAGCACCTATTTGATGATCATGAACCTACGCGCCTAAACCATATTGATGTGATAGGACAGGGGCGTAAGGCACTTGAGCAAGCCAACAGCGAATTTGGCTTTGCGTTGTCTGCCCAAGACATGGATTATTTGGTCAATGCCTATGTCAATGAGCTTAAGCGCAATCCCACCGATGTCGAGCTGATGATGTTTGCCCAAGCCAACAGCGAGCATTGCCGCCACAAAATTTTTAATGCCCAATGGACAATTGATGGGGAAGTACAGCCCAAATCATTGTTTGGCATGATTAAAAACACTTTTCAAAAAAACCCCAACGATATTTTATCGGCTTATAAAGACAATGCCGCCGTGGTCAAAGGCTCTGATGGTCAGCGTTTTTATCCGCTGTTGAACCTAGAAAATAATCACCTTGATTATGATTTTCACCCAGAAGCCATTGATATCTTGATGAAAGTGGAAACCCACAACCACCCCACCGCCATTGCCCCGTACTCGGGCGCAGCGACAGGCTCAGGCGGTGAAATCCGTGACGAAGGCGCAACGGGGCGTGGCGGCAAACCCAAAGCAGGCTTGGCAGGGTTTCATGTGTCGCATTTGCATCTACCAGAGATGCCCGAAAAATGGGAACAGTCGGGCAAGGTATCCACCGCGAGCTATGGCAAGCCTGAGCGTATGGCATCTGCCTTGCAAATCATGACCGAAGCGCCACTGGGTTCGGCAGCCTTTAGCAATGAATTTGGTCGCCCCAATTTGGTGGGGTATTTTCGCGCATTTCAGCTAGATACCAGCCCCGAGCAAGACGGTAGCCAAATGCGTGGCTATCATAAGCCCATTATGATTGCAGGCGGTTATGGCAATATCAAACGCAATTTGGTCGAAAAAAATCCGATTCAGCAAGGCGATTTACTCATCGTATTGGGCGGCCCTGCTATGCAAATTGGCTTGGGCGGTGGGGCGGCATCATCGGTAGATAGTGGTGAGCTGGACGCAGGCTTGGACTTTGCCTCGGTGCAGCGCGACAATGCCGAGATGGAGCGCCGCTGCCAAGAAGTGATTGACCGCTGCTGGGCGATGGCAGGAAATTCTGAAGAAGAAGATAACAATCCGATTGTGTCGATTCATGATGTGGGCGCAGGTGGACTATCCAACGCCATGCCTGAGTTGGTCAATGACCACGAGCTAGGCGCTATCCTTAATCTACGCAAAGTGCCATCACTGGAACACGGTATGTCGCCAATGGCGATTTGGTCAAATGAAGCCCAAGAGCGTTATGTCTTGGCGATTCGTCCAGACAGTGCTGACCTGTTTGACAGCATCTGTGAACGTGAACGCTGCCCGTATGCGGTGTTGGGGACTGCCACGGACGTGCGTCAATTGGTGGTCAATGACCCACTTCTCAACCGTGATGGCAGTCAGCAGCCTGTCGATATGCCGCTACAAGTGCTACTGGGTGGTACACCCAAAATGCAGCGTAGTTTTAACCGCTCAGTGCCTAAGTTATTACCGCTTAATCTTGCTAGCGTCAATCTCACCGAAGCGGTCAAAGATGTGCTACGCCACCCAACCGTTGCCAGCAAGTCGTTTTTGATTAGCATTGGCGACCGCTCTATCACGGGTATGATTGTGCGTGACCAATATGTCGGGCGTTACCAAGTGCCTGTGGCGGATTGTGCGGTTACAGCGTCTGCGTTATTGGCACTGGATGGCAAACCAATGACGGGTGAAGCCATGAGTATGGGCGAGCGTACCCCTGTTGCCTTGATTAGCCCTGCGGCATCGGCACGCCTTGCAGTGGGTGAAGCGATTACCAACATTGCAGGCGCAGCGATTGCCAAACTATCAGACATTACCTTGTCTGCCAACTGGATGGCAGCTTGCGGCGAGGATAAAGAAGACCAAGCATTATTTGAAGGTGTCAAAGCGGTGGGCGAAGCGCTTTGCCCTGCATTGGGTATCGCTATTCCTGTGGGTAAAGATAGCCTATCTATGCGTGCCAACTGGCAAGACAAGGGCGGTGACAATGGCTCAGATGAGCAAGGCAATAAATCAGTGGTATCACCGATGTCACTGATTATCACCGCCTTTGCCCCTGTGACAGACGTCACCCAAACCTTAACCCCTGAGCTAAAAGGGGGCGAAACCGCTTTTTATCGCCTTGATTTGTCAAAAGGGCAATTCCGTTTGGGCGGTTCAATCCTTGCCCAAACCATGAGTCAGCTTGGCGATACGTGTCCAGACTTGGATAACCCCCAAGATTTAATCAACTTCTTTAACTTTATCCAAACCGCTAACGCTCAAGGCTTAATCACAGCTTATCACGATATTGGGGATGGTGGTCTGCTTGCCACTGTTGCCGAAATGCAATTCACCAGTCGCCAAGGCGTGAAATTGGTATTAAATGACGACAATTTGCTCGGTCAATTATTCGCCGAAGAATTGGGCGCGGTAATTCAAGTCAAACCTGAAAACGTCACAGCACTATTAGCCATCGCTGAACAAACAGGCGTCAGCGAGTTATTAAGCCTAATTGGACAAAGCACCGATGAAGATACTTTACTGATTCAAACGCCATCACAGACCTTGCGTTTTGCCCGTGCTGAGCTTGAGCAAGAATGGAGTAAGGTTGGCTACCATATCGCCAAAAACCGTGATAACCCAGCGTGTGTTGAGCAAGCCTTTGATTTGATTGGAGATACTTGTTTTAATGGCAAAGGGCATCAAGGCTTAATCGCCCATGCCAACTATGACCTCAATCAAGCCATTGAAGCGCCGTATATCAATAGCCGCACCGTCCAGCCCAAAGTGGCGATTTTGCGTGAGCAAGGGGTGAATGGTCAGCTTGAGATGGCGGCAGGCTTTGTGCGCGCAGGCTTTGAAGCGGTGGATGTCCACATGAGTGATTTGCTCAAAGGACGGGTCAACTTGCGAGACTTTGATGGTCTGGTAGCGTGTGGCGGCTTTAGCTACGGTGACGTGTTAGGTGCTGGCGCTGGCTGGGCAAAATCGGTGCTATTTCATGATGAGGTGCGTATGCAGTTTGTGCGCTTCTTTACCCGTCCAGAAACCTTTAGCCTTGGCGTGTGTAACGGCTGTCAGATGATGAGCCAGCTCAAAGACCTAATCCCAGGCGCGGAGAATTTCCCCCGTTTTATCGCCAACCGCTCGGCACGTTTTGAGGCGCGTACGGTCAACGTGAAAGTTGAGCGCACCAAGTCGGTATTACTCAAAGGTATGCAAGACAGCATCCTACCGATTGCGGTGGCACATGGCGAGGGTTTTGCCACCTTGTCGGATACGGACATTGCAGGCATGACGGCACATGGGCAAGTGGCACTGCGGTATGTGGACAGCCACGGCAACCCAACCGAGCATTATCCGCTCAATCCAAATGGCTCACCACAAGGGGTGACGGGGATTTGTAGCACTGATGGGCGCGTGACCTTGATGATGCCACACCCTGAGCGCAATTTGATGGCGTACAACCATAGCTGGAAGCCTGAAAGTTGGGATAATGATGGCGCGTGGATGCGGATGTTTAGAAACGCACGGGCGTTTTTGAGGTAACAGTTGAGATAATCAATTAAAAAAAGGATGGCGAAAGCTGTCCTTTTTAATACTAAAATTCAAATTTATTTAACCGTCTGTAGAATTATCATGTCAAAAATTTTATCACTAATTGGTACAATGTTCTCTAGCACGCCAAATTCCAAAGGCAAACGTGGCGAACTTAAAACCAGTCTTATTCTATCAATGGCAACCAATAGCGAAGACTATATTGTAATTGATGATGTAACTCTTCATACGCCTGACAATGCTACAACCCAAATTGACCATATTGTTATTTGCCAAAAAGGGATTTTTGTCCTAGAAGTTAAAAATTATGACGGTTTTATTTATGGTAGTGAAGAGCAATATAAATGGACACAAGTGTTAAATCCCAAAAGTAAATTTCAGTTTTTAAACCCCTTAATCCAAAATAAAAAACATGTTACCACAGTGCAACAAATACTCAAGGTTTCTGATGAGCAGATTTTTTCTATTGTGGTATTTATGGGAAAAGCAACTTTCAAAACCTCTATGCCAGAAAATGTGGTACAACTGATTGACCTTAATCGCACATTACGAAAATTACAAACCCAAGAACATTTTACTGAACAGCAATGTCAAAATTTTAGCCAAAAAATCCATAATCGTATGCTTGATAAAGGAGCATTAGCTAACACTGTTCATCTTGCAAATATTGAGAAAAAAAGGCAAGGTATAAAATCAGCGAATCCCTCTGACAATGTAGAACCTATATTTGGAGCGGTTTTTCCTGCTTCTATTTCTCAGCCAGTGAATTTATCTAATCAAATGACAGAAGAGTTAATTGTTGATAGCTCTCAAAGCCAAGAAGATAAAGTGATAGCTCAAGAAACCATTTCATCCGAAAATTTTAATCAATTATT